>CAYIOX010000012.1:0-17010 GCA_964365245.1 uncultured Candidatus Saccharibacteria bacterium | reverse complement strand
AACCTTAATAACGCTCATATTAAAAGTGGCAAAAGCCTCCCAGTAATGGTCTTTATCAGGAACAACAATTGGATTGTGGTGAGATCTTTTTACAACAAACATAAATTATTTTCGAATAAATTTTGCTGGCAATATCGTCTTTAATAATTCCGCTTTCAGTGTGTAAGCTCGCACAAATGAATCGTCCACATGAGCATATAAAACACCCTTACCTTTTCCTGTTTCTATGAACTGACTGGCAAAAGTGATTGCCCTACTGCCATCTTTCCCAGCTTCACTATCTTGAATAAATGGATGCTCTGAAACCCAATCTATTCTACCATTTTCATAATCATAAATAAAAAGACCAACTGAAAAGTTTCCATACTTGATTTTATCACCGACTTTTTGATTAGCCTCGCATCCATTTATCAAACCGAGAAGTTTCCCCTCCCCAACATCTATAAAATCTTTTGAAAAAAGAGGCCCGGGTGAAGCATGACCGGCAATCCAAGAAAAATTGTGCTCTTTTGGATG
The DNA here is from genome assembly GCA_964365245.1 of uncultured Candidatus Saccharibacteria bacterium. Classification (GTDB taxonomy): domain Bacteria; phylum Patescibacteriota; class Minisyncoccia; order Phycocordibacterales; family UBA9973; genus UBA9973. The sequence continues at coordinate 16,494 of CAYIOX010000012.1, read as the reverse complement.
AAACACAATTTCACCATATTGCCAAGATTCTCCCATATTTTCGACAATAGCAATCTGAACAACAGAATAAGATGTTCCATTTTGACGATCTTTTGATTCAATCAAATTGAAACGAAACCCTTTTTTATTAATTGGCGCCACTGATAATTCTTTAGCGCGGAATTTATTATCGCCTATCAAAACTGGCATAGTTATTTCTAATGAATCTAAATCTCTACCCATAGCGTGACCCAAATGGACTTTGATTTTTTTATTTTTATCATTAGGTATAATTGGTATAGTAAAATAGACATGCATCAAATCAGCATTTTTATCAATCCAAATATCTGGATCTTCAAAACCAATAAAACCATCTCCTTTTTCAAGCAGATTATTTAAGATTCTTTCTTCATTTTTTATATTTAATTTCTCTCCTATTTCAAAATGTTCAAGAGAAGTTCCACTCACTTTATGCAATTCACTTCTATCAGTATTTCCCTTAAAAGCAAGATCTCCACTGCGACTAGTCACACAACGAATGATGCCCATCGAAAAGTTTGTTCGCGGATCGAGAGTAATAGCCATAACATGCTTAAACCGACTATCACTATCTGTGCTTGCCACCTTGCCCTCGTGTTCTGTGTATAATCTTGGCATGAATTATTTTTTAATTTTTCCACTTTTTAAAACAGATTTGCCAGAATGAACAAGTTCTTGGAGGAATTTATCCAAATTAGCTGTCGCTACGCAGGAAACTTTATCAGCGCCACCATAATACACAAACAACTGCTTATCCTTAATCACTGCCCCGCAAGAATACACCACACCAGACTTATAACCCTCATTTTCATACCATTCGTCCGGCTCCAAGATTGGTTGATTTGATCTAAAGAGAACCTTTGTGGGATCTTTTTCATCTAAAATCATAGCCCCAATTCTATATCTATCTGCATTCCTATAGTCCATAGCTTGATAGATAACCAACCATCCATATTTGGTTTTAATCGGAGCAGGACCCACACCTCGAAACCAACTATCCCAAGTTCTATCAAAATCTATAGGTCGTGTATTATCACTTGTAATAAATTTCGTTCCATCTAATTCATCCAAACTATTAAAATAGTCAATCCTTATTTTTGGAGCAAAACTATGAAAAATAGCAAATTTCCCATTTATTTTTTCGGGAAAAAGCGCCCAATTTTTATGTATTTCCCCGGGTGGAGAAATCAACACGGGAATTTTCCAATTCCAGCGTTTAGAAATAAAATCATCCAAACTAATAGAAGTGAGAGCAATACGAACAGACCCCCAACCATCAAAGGCCGTATAAAGCATATACACCATGTTGCCCAAAAGAGTCATCCTAGGATCTTCACATCCGCCACCCCACCCGCCACCCGAACTATAAGAAATCGGAGATAAAGAACTTTTTTTATCAAACGGTAAATAATGAAAATAAACTGGGTTAGGAAAACTGTTTTTAATAGTGAAACCATCATCGCTTTCCACATAACCCAAGACTGAATTATCACTATCTCCAATGGCTCGATAAACAATATGAACTTTCCCATCATGAGAAAAAGCGGTTGGATTGAATGTAGCTTTTGATTCCCAATACCTATGACTAACTGGTTCAATAATGGGATTGTGTTTTGATCGTCTTAAATTGAGAACGGAAAGCTTCTTCTTGATAGACGTTTTGGGCTTAGGTCGAAACTTTTTTATCACCACCTTTCGCCTGACAGATTTTACTTTCTTTTTGGTTACAATTTTCTTTATCTTTTTTTTCTTTTTAAGCGCGACCATATTTGTCTTCTACCCTTATGATATCATCTTCATCAAAATCTCCATAGGCGATTTCTAAAACCTGCACCGCGTCGTTTTTAGCCGACAAACGATGCAATTCTTTCTCTTTTATCGTAAATTCATCCCCTGGTGACGCTTCTATTTCTTTTTTTCCTATCGTTATAATCGGATGACCAGAAATAACTCTCCAGAATTCAGACCTGTGATTGTGATATTGCAAAGACAGCGAACTATGAGGGTTAACAGAAATAATTTTCACCGTCGAAAACTCATTATGAGCAAATTGTCGAAATTGCCCCCAAGGACGCTCTACTGAAAATGGTTTAGATTCTGTCATTTTTGCAATATATAATTATATAACTAAATAATGTTTTGGCCAACTAAATAACGTCATAGAGATAAAATTTTCTGCATTAATATATCCGCAGGGAGAAATTCACCTTCCAAAGGAACATAGAACTCCCCATTAACCCTGCTTTTATCCGCCGATATGGGCATTCCGCTTTCTTCTAATAATTCATGGTCATTATAATTATCCCCTATCGCCATAACATTTTCTTTCTTTAATTTAAAAATTTCTATGACATGTCGCAGACCAACAGCCTTTGTCTGATCTTTTTTAATCTGAATATCATACGCTTCACCATTCCAGACAGTAACGAGCTTGGCATATTTTTGGACTATTTCCTCGATTTCTTTTATTTGCTTTTCGCAGTGAATGGTTATGATGAATTCTTTTGGCTCAAAACCTTTCACATCTTTGTTTTTGCTTGCCACATCCGCCAACTTCGGAAAAACATCTTTTAGATATTCAAAACTGTTAACATGTTGATAGATTTTACCTTGATGCCAAGTGGCGCTGCCATTCTCATAAGTAAGACTGACAAAAGGCAATATTTCCCTGAACATTTCTTGAAGCATATAAAGCCCTCTTCCAGAGCTAATATTTATCAAAAATCCTCTTTCATGCAGTTTTTTTATTTGTTCTATTTGTTTTTTGGCAATTACTTTGGTTTCAAGAGTGGTGGTATTGCCCACTTGTTTTATCTTGGTCCCGCGCGGAACGATCACGCCATCAACATCGAAAACAATCATTTTAATATTACTGATATCTTTTTTTGAAAATAAGTCTAATGGTTTCATTTTATTTTTTACCGCCACGACGAGCAGACTTTTTTTCTTTAATTTCTTCCAAAACACTTTTTTCCACAAGCCAAGATGAACTCTGAATCTTGCCACCATATCCAACATTAAAAACCATTTCCACTCCCAATTCTTTACAGGTTTCTATATCGTAATACAGAGAGGAATTTGGATTTTTAGCATCTTCTTCATTTCTATCTCCTCCATTAGCGAAAATGTGAGGCTTAATTTTTTTTAATTCTCTACTTACACTCATATTTTTGGGGCCTTCTGTATTTTCTGGATGTTCGGTAATAATTACTCTGTCTACACAAGCAAACGCTTCTATAATTTCTCTACGCTCGTGTTCAGGCATAAAAACATGCTTCCTTTTCTTTCTTTTCCAATTATCATTATTGATTACCACCACAAGTTCATCGCCCAATTTTTTAGCTTCATTAAACAATCGCACATGACCGATATGCACAGGATCAAATCCCCCGCTAACCATAACTACTTTTTTTGGTAAACTCTTTTTATCTTTCATTACTTTAATAAGAACCTCAAACTTGAAACAACTCGTATCTTTTTATATTCAGGCGAACCCGGATCTTTATCAGAAACATCAAATACGCCTTGATTACCCCGAGATATATCCCCTAAATGAGAGCCAGATTCCTCTGCAAACTGAAGAGCAGACTGTCTGGCGTTTTTTATAGCTTCAGTAAGCATTTCCGGCTTGATGCTATTTATGTCTGAAAATTGAAAATCAATGGAGTTTTGATTCAAAGTAACTCCTCTTTTGACTAATAACAAAGTATCTTTCGAAGCAGATCGAACCAAGTCTACTTTTTTAGTGTAGACAGAGAGTTGAGTGTTGGAATTATACCTAAACAACGCATCTTTATATGTATCTTGATATATATTAACCGGGGCAACGTTCATCTCTGATTCTTCAAAACCTTTTTCTTTAAGAAACGATTTAATGACAGAAGTATTCTTTTCAATATCAGCATAGAGCGAATCAATATTGTTTGATTTAACTTCAAAATTGAGCGACCAGATTGCGACATCTGCTTTGACTATTTTTTCAGATAGACCTTTAACCTCGACATATGATCCTTGTTTCGAAAAATTTTGAGCTGATAAGAAAAAAACAAGAGAGAAAACAAACAAAGCTATTCCTAAAATCCAAAGACTATAATTTTTTATGTTTTCCATATATAAAATATAAATTAATTTCTAAATTTCCCACGCTTAGCTTTTTTGGCAAGCATCAACCTCTTGACCTCGAGTCTCTTCTTGGTTTTATGAGAATGTCTTGACCTATTTTTAAGACCGAGTGTTGTGTTTCTTTTTGCCATATAATTTTCTATTTTCTATTTTTATAATATCGCCATTATAGCACACTTGTCAATTCGTGTATAATGTCATTATGAATTACAAGTTTTTCACCAACTCTGAAAAAGCATGGAAAATAATGTTTGAAGAGATGCATAACGCAAAAAAATCAATTTTCTTGGAAATGTATATTTTTCGAAACGACATAAAAGAATTTGATTTCTTTCATCTGCTTAAAGAAAAGGCTAAACAAGGTCTGCAAGTCAAGTTGATACTGGATTCTTTTGGAAGCGTTGGCTTAAGCGCTGACGCAATCGCCGAACTGAAAGAAACTGGAGCAGAAATACTGTTTCAATCTTATTTGTTTTATCGCATGCATAGAAAAATTCTAATTGTAGATGAACGTGTTGCTTTTATTGGTGGCGTGAATCTGCATCAAACTTCCAGATTTTGGAACGACTTGATGGTCAGAATAAAAAGCAATTTAGTAAAAAAAGTGGTTGCATCTTTTGCAAAATCTTATAAAAATGCCGGTGGTAAAGATCCGCAATTCCTTGATCAAAATGAAAGAATAAAAAGAACAAAATTAAATACTTGGATAGTGGAACATTCCCCCATCGGAAAAAAATTTCGCTTAAAAGCAATTTATAAACAATACTTGAATAACGCAGAGAGCAACATCACCTTAATAACTCCATATTTTATGCCAAAACGTTGGCTCAGAATAGCTTTTCATCAAGCATCATTGCGTGGAGTAAATGTTGAAATATTAATTCCCAAAAGCACCGATCATTTTATTGTGGACCGTGTAAACTATTTTTATATACACAAACTCTCTAAATTGGGCATAAAATTTTACATGGAGAAAAAAATGAATCACGCCAAGGCAATGATAATAGACAAGAAAGAAGCGATGATTGGATCCCCAAACTTAGACTTTTTATCTTTTGATTTCAATTCTGAGGTGGGAATTTTTTTTAAAAACTTCGAAGAGGTTTCAAAAATCTGCCACATTGCCGAAGAATGGAAAAAAGATTCTATTTTATTTGATCATAAAACCTATAAACCAAAATGGTTTGACTATATCTTGTCACCACTGATCAATCTCTCTTCGTTTTTTTACAGGATTTTTCTAGATTAGACGAAAGCTACACTTGTTCCTTTAACCAATCAATTATTTTATTAAAAGTATCGGAACCAGCTTCGCCATCAGCGTTTAACCCCACATCCTTCTGAAAAACCGCCATTGCTTTCATCGTATCCGCACCATAATCATTATCAATCTTATTTGAAGTATTATTATAAATATTTAAAAATTTCTGCGCCACGCCCACATTAGAACCGCGAGACTTGAGCTTCAAAAAAACCTTATTATTTATAAGTTTTTGAAACTCATCAATAAGAGTTTGATATTTATGAACCGTCACCTCTCCATCTTTTTCCACGCTGGGAGCAGATTCTTCCAATTTGGGCGACGAAACTTCCTGCCCGTCTGCAAGCTTTTTTACTTCAACTTTTAGATCTTCATTTTCCTTTTCCAATTGTTTGACTTTCTGACTGAGCGCATACTCAGCGCCTGATTGCAAAGTAAATACGGACCAATATCCAAGGAACCCTAATAACGATAAAACAACAATCGAAAATAAAATAAATTTGAATTTTTCCATACATCTCAATTATACCAAATATATGAAAAAATTAACAATAAATTTGAGAATTTTATTAAATTAAGTTAACATTTACAAAATGAGCGGGAAAACTATCATATCAGCTTGTTTGTTTATCATAATGCTATTGTGTAGAACGACGGGACTATCCGCGCAAATAACATCTTTATCTGTTTTTCCCGCTAAAATAATGCAAGGAGATCCATTTTTAACACAAATAGAGAATACTGAGATTTCATCCATAAAAAAACTCAGTTTCAATGGAAAAAAAATAAATATCTTTTCGTATCAAAATAAACCCAGCGCTCTGGTTGGAGTTGATTTGAATAGAAAACCGGGAAATTATGAATTGTTGGTAGAATTTATCAATGGAGATATTGTAAAAAAGAACCTTGAAATTATTAAGAGAGATAAAACAGAAATTCCATTGGGTATTCCAGAAAAACTCGGTGGCAATACCAAAACCAGCCAAGAAAAGCTGGTGACGACTTTGAACGAAGACAATAAAAGCCTAATCGGTATTCACACCAATAAGAAAACACTTTGGACCGCCAAATTCATTTCGCCCTTAAAAAATATCTTTATTACTGATCCTTATGGCAATTCTAGAAAAACGGGCGCATATTCCATCCCTCATAAGGGAGTGGATTATCGAGCAAAAGAAGGCGCAGAAATTATGGCGATCAATCGCGGTGTCGTGCGTATCGTTAAAACATTTCGCAATCATGGCAAGACCATAGTCGTAGACCATGGCATGGGGCTTATGAGTTTTTATTTACACCTGTCTAAATTTAAAGTAAAAGTCGGCGATGTGGTGAAGCAAGGTCAAATAATCGGACTAAGTGGTAAGACTGGATATACACTGGGAGCCCATCTCCATTTTGCCATCCGAATAAATGATATCGCCATCGACCCAGTAAAATTTTTTGAATTGTTTAAATAAAAAAACTCGAGCCAAAGACTCAAGAGTTTTTTGTTGTTGAGGATGAATCGCCATCCCATTAGCGAGCATTACTGCCGTTTTAAATTTTGGAAATACATAATTATGACTTTCCAAAACTCTAGTTTATGAAGATCACAATAAGGCACAAAATCGTCTCCACATGACACCAAGTTCGTATGATCTCCTTTTGTAAAGAAATGACAAACTTCTCCAAATTCTCCCCACATTTTTACCCTCTCCTCATCTGGTTGGAAATAGTATGAGGTGAATCCAATATTCAAAAAATGTGGGTGAATCGATGGCTCAACCAAGAACCATTTTTGACTCAACATCTCCCATTTATCTAACACTAACCTGCGTTCGCTTAACCAATGAAAATAAACAAGAACCCTCTTGTTCATCTTACTGGGCACAAAGCAAGCACTAACTTTACCTCGAAAGACCAACCCTTCTCTTGTTTTCATCATGAATTGCCCGCCCGCAAATTCTCTCAAGGTTTCCTCTAAATGTTTTTTATCAAAGTAATATAGATGCATTTCACATCCTTTTTGTGGTTTTGTTATTACGCAATCTAGAGGATGACAAGAGTCACCATAGATTTTAATCTACAACTTTTTTTTATAAACTAAAATCTATGGTGCTTTATTAAGGGTTTAATTACAAAGAGAACTCTGAAAAATCAAAGAACAACCTTCCCTCATCATACTATACACCCAAACACAAATTTATATCTACACATCCCATTAGCGAGCATTACTGCCTCAGTATGGGTAAAACAATCGTAACGGTAGTTCCTTTTCCTAACTCAGAAATAAAAGAAACAGTTCCTCCATGAAGTTCAATGATATTTTTCGTAATATACAGACCTATTCCGCTTTCGTTCGGATCAATACTCACTGCGTTTTTTCCTCTAAAAAATCTCTCAAAAATAAAATTTTTATCTTCCTCTGGAATACCGACACCTTGATCTATAACAGTTATGCGCAACTTTTCTTCTTTTTCAACCATTTGAATTTTCACATCCCCATTAGAAGAATATCGCACTGCATTATCAACGACATTCATGATTGCCGCTTTAAACATTTCTCTATCTCCAAGCACCGCGCTTTCCGTCGAGCCAGATAAAATTACATTAATATGTTTCTGTTTAGTTAAATAAAAAAGCTCAGAGATAATTTCACGAAGAAGTTCATAAGGTTTTATGGATTCTTTGGCGCGAATATTAAAACTCTCTACGCCAATATCAGCCGTTTTCAGCATTTTATTGACTATGTCTATAGAAATATCTATTTTTTCTTTAGCTTGTTTAAGTATGTCGGATTTATCGGAAGGCAATTTCTCTTCCAAAGAAATCTCATCTATCGCCCACTTCACGCCAGTCAAAGGAGTTCGGAGTTGGTGAGACACCGCCCCCACAAAAGACGATTTCAGTTTATCTAATTCTATCAACCTGACAAATTTCTTTTTTGTATCTTCAATTTCAAATCGCTGGCGCAGAGTATCTTTTACCATAGAATACGCAAAAACAGATAGAATGCCATATAAAAACACCTGCAAACCATGTCGCACAATTATAGACCAATCGCTAAGATATACCGGATCGACAAAAATAAGCAAAGCATATAATATTGTTATAAGTATGCCTATCCATTTGACCATTTTTTCATTCAGATCAACCACCGCAACAAAAAGCGGAAACAAAAGAAGCATTATAAAATTGCTATTGACTCCTCCTGTTGCATAAATAATAAGGAAAAAAAAGATGATAAATCCGTAACGAGTTAATGTAAAAAAAATCTTTCTCTGAAAGATTAATTTCAAAACAAAAAATATGCTATTCCAAATAATAATTATCACAAAAGAAAAGGAAGATACCTCAGGGTAACGAATCCATAAAAACATGCTCCGATTGCTCTGAGTTATAATAAAAGAAATAACAAGAGCCAGCAGAGTTATAATTTCTATAATAAAATAATAACCTTCCAATTTGAATTTCTTCTGCGCTTTTTGTTTTATAATATCAGGTTCCATCTCTTTTTCATTTATCTCTTTTGCGTTAATTCAAGTATAACAGATATAATCGGGGTTCACAAAACAAAGAACATCCATCGATTGCTCTTTGGATGTTCTTCGCGGCACTTATATTATTTACGATAAATGTAAGTTTTACCTCACACTCACAAAGGGAGTATAGCACACTTATAAAAAAATGCAAGCAAATAGAAAAATCCTCTCTGGCGAGAGGATTTTTCATGTTCTGGTCTTGTATCTATAAGCCGAATTCTGTGTCTTTTGTCGAAACAAAAGAGATAACAATTTATCTAGGTCCAACATTACTGAAGGACTCAAGCGATTCTTCCATCACCAATTTTTTAAATTGGTGATGGACGCGATCTTGCACAAAGGTAAGGATTTAGCCGTTTCACCCTAGTGTTTCCACTAGATTGCTCCAACCAAAGTCGGAGCCCTAGCCTCTCGGCATCGGCGTCTCTGCTCGCACCTATATATTGCTATATGTGGGTATTACCCACTACCATTCTCTATGGCCAAAGCCAAAGCTGTGTTCGGACTTTCCTCCCCCTCATTAATTTTAAAAATTGGTGAGGAGGTAGCTATCCAATACAGGACCAAACATAATCATACCATAAGTTTCTAATATGTAAACTCCACACTATCCCCTTCTTTCAAATTATTTTTATCAGAAAAACCAGATACAACTTCCAAAACATATCTAACATTGCTCGATGAAATATCAGGTCCGTAAGTTTTTGGATATGATTCAGGCTGAACATCTTTTTTTATATAAATTACTTTTATATTTTCATTATCCTCGCCTGAAGACGATGCAAGCCAAACAATATCAATGGGAAAATTCATATCTTTCATCCAAAAACGATAATTGTCGGAACGGTCAAAGATAAACAACATGCCTTCTTCATCGTCCAACTTTTCTCTGCCTGAAAGCCCTCGTTCTCGCGCGATGTTTGTTAAAGCCAAATCAACTCTAATGCTCCGCCCAGCAATTTTTACATATTTTATATTTTCTGGCTTAAAATTTTTTGGAGCATAATTACCTGAAAAAAATCCTATTATAAAGAAAAAGACGATAATGAGAAAACACCATAAAAATTTCTGCTTATTATTTTTTTTCATAATTTTTTAAAAAATCCGCCTTAAACTCAAAAAAGCTGTCATCTATAATAGATTGTCTTATTTTTTTCACTAAATTGACTATAAAATATAAATTATGAATCGAAGCCAAAGTGCCAGCAAGCATTTCTTTGCCGTGAAAAAGATGAGCTATATAAGCGCGAGTATAATTTTTACATGAATAACACTCACAATCTTCTTCAATCGGACCAAAATCATTTCTGAATTTTGCATTCATAATGATTATTTTCCCAGACTTTGTGTAAATCGTTCCATTTCTACCGAGTCGTGTCGGCAAAACACAATCGAAAAGATCCACCCCATTTTCCACGCCCATAAATAAATCAACTGGTTCGCCAATGCCGAGCAAGTGCCTGGGTTTTTTTTCTGGTAAAATTTCATTTACCCATCGAACAGCGCTAGACATGTCTTCTTTGGCAAACGAACCTCCAATTCCAAAACCATCAAACTCTAAACTGCCAATAAATTTTGCAGATTGTTTGCGAAGACTTTCATCCCGCCCGCCTTGCACAATACCGAAAAGTGCGGGCGAGAAGGCGAAACTTTCTTTTATGGGTGTCTCGCAGGCTGACGAGCCGAGAGGCAGCGCTGTGCCAGCAGGCACAGACAGCGACCCCGCAAGGAAAGCTTTTTCTTCTGCACTTAATCTTTGATGCTCCACTAAACTCCTCTTCGCCCAACGGTGCGTCCGTTCGAGCGCTTCTTCTTGATATTTCAAATCTTCTGTCGGACTAGTGCATTCATCAAAAGCAAAAATTATATCAGCGCCTAAATTGTGCTGAATCTGAATTGATCTTTCTGGAGTAATATAATGAATGGAACCATCCAAGTGCGATTTAAAAGAAACTCCATCTTGTCCTATCTTTGCCAAGCGAGGCGCGTCAGAATCATCGAATCTTTCGGGAATCATTAAAGAAGGGTCAACGGTTTTGATAATCTTGGAGATCTCTTTACCATAAGCGACACCCAAAGAAAAAACTTGAAACCCGCCAGAGTCGGTCATGGTGGGACCCGACCAATTCATAAATTTTCCCATGCCTCCAGCATCACGCACAACTTCATCTCCAGGTTGTAAATATAAATGATAAGTATTACCAAGCACCACTTCCACACCAGCGTCTTTTACCTGTTCTGGGTTTAAAGATTTAACTGTCGCCTTTGTTCCAACCGCCACAAAAGCCGGCGTATGAATAACCCCATGCGCTGTCTCCAACACCCCCACCCTCCCTAGGCTATTTTTCAGTTTTTTTTCTATTTTGAATTCCATTTATTCTGCACCTCCACAAATTTTAGCTCTTGAATATTTACGGGGCTGACGAGAAGCGCTTTAATAAAAGGATCACGGGGATCAGAGAGAATCGTTTCAATAATACCCACAATGTGTGATGTAATGCCGGGCAAAACCACCTGATCTCCTTTTACTAAAATGAAATCACGAGGTAATATCATTTCAAAATTACCTCCCCCTCGCCCGACCAATTCCACAAAAACACCCTTACCGACTATCGCTTGCGTCTTTTCTCCCCTGTTGGAAAATAAAGTGACTTTTGAAGAATTTGAATAAACATCAGACACACGTCCTATGGGTATATTACCAAAGGCAAAAACAATGTCTCCTATTTGCAAACTCTGTTTTATGCCCGCATCAATAACTAGCGTATCGTAAGGACTTTGATTGGGTTTGGATAAAATAGCCGATAAAATCATATTAGCCTTTTCATCTTTTCTGCCCAAAATTTCTTTAAGAGAGATATTTTCAGCCAATACAGAGTTGTAATTCGCCCTATCAGTCTGATTTTCTAATATTTCATATTTTAATTTCTCATTTTCTGAATAGAGAGAACTTTTAAAAGCCAAATATGCGCCAAAATTTTTAAATTTTTCACCGACACTGTTTCCTGCAACCAAGACAGGTCTAAAAACTGCATGACTCATAAAAGCAAGCCCACGCCAGATACCCAATCTAAAATAAAATAAAATTAAACACACAAAAAAAACCACTAAAATATAGTGAAATTTTTTTCTTTTTGTTTTTTTATCTAGGAGGTAACTCATCTTGATTGCCAATCAGAACTTCTTTATAAAAAGACATATCATCTAAGATCACTCCAGTGCCTCTAGCGACGGCCGAAAGAGGATCTTCTACCACATAAACCGGAATTTTGAGAATGCGTCCCAAAAGCTGATCCAACCCATGTATCAATGCTCCGCCACCAGACAAAGTAATGCCTTTACGCATTATGTCAGATAAAATTTCAGGTGGTGTGGTTTCGAGCATATCTTTAACACCATCACATAATCCTTTAATTGAAAAAGACAGCGCTTCACGGATGTCGGAGTCAGTCACCACAACGGCGCGAGGCAATCCGGTCAAAATATCGCGTCCATAAACTTCTTTTTCCATATATTCAGTGGGAGTGACAGAACCAATGGCAATTTTCACCATTTCAGCGGTCCTCTCGCCAATGAGTATCTTGAATTCATCGCGCATATAGGCCACGATATCGCTATTTAATCTATCGCCAGCTATTTTCAAATTCTTTGATTTTACAACCCCTCCCAGAGAAATCACCGCAATATCTGTCGTCCCTCCCCCAATATCTATAATCATTGAACCGACTGGATCTTTAATCGGAAGCCTGATGCCAATAGCGGCCGCCATAGGTTCTTCCACTAAAAAAACTTCCCGAGCGCCGGCAGAACGCGCCGCATCATATACAGCGCGTGTTTCGACATTGGTTGTGCCAGTAGGCACACCGATCAAAACTCTCGGTCGCGCCAACTTTTTAGATATTTTATTGGCTTTATTTATCAGATAAGAAAGCATTTCTTCAGTAATTTCAAAATCCGATATGACACCATCAACTAAGGGACGAATAGCTTTAATATGTCCCGGAGTGCGTCCTAGCATTTCTTTAGCTTGTGCGCCAACAGCCAGAACCTGATTAGTTTTGATATTTACCGCAACGACGGAAGGTTCGTTGATCACGATGCCGTGACCTTTCAAATACACCAAGGTGTTTGAGGTGCCTAAATCTATACCTATATCATTGGAAATCAATTTGTAAATTTTATCAAACATAAAAAATAACTTATAGAAATTAGCTTCGGGCTTTTAGCTTGGTAAGCAAATCAGCGAGGGAAACGATAGTTCCTTTTTCTTCTGCGCGTTTTTTTATTTCTATTCCTCCTTCTTTAATGCTTCGAAGAGACACGACTGCTCTCATTGGAATACCAAGCAGATCAGAATCAGCGAATTTCTCTCCCGGAGATATATCCAGCCTGTCATCAAACAAAACTTCAATATTGGCTTTTGCTAAACTCTCATAAACTTCTTCAGCTTGTTTTCTAACTTTTTCATCTTCACCTAAAGAAAGTAAATGAACAGCAAATGGGGCTATAGATTCGGGCCAAATTATCCCCTTGTCGTCGGATAACACCTCAACCACTGTTCCGATTAAACGCGAAAGCCCTATGCCGTAACAACCCATTAAAACAAAGTCTTTTTCTCCTTTTGAGTCTGTAAATGACAAATCAAACGGTTTTGAATATTTTGTTTTTAAATCAAAAATATTTCCAACTTCAATAGACCTGTGTTCAACCAATTTTTCTTTGGTTAGATTCATTTGAGTTAAAACCTCGTCAGCAAAAACTTCTCTGTTAATAGCGACACCGCTTGCTTCATCAATATAAATCGTATCCTCACCCACAGAAGAAATAGTTTGAAATTCATATGAATATTTTGCGAAAGTTCCGCCAGAAGCGAAAGTCAAATAAGTTAAATGACCGATGCCAACTCGTTTAAAAATGCTTTTATAAACATCTTTCATTTTTTCGAAAAAATTTTCAAAATCTTCTTTGCTGGCATGAAAAGAATACATGTCTTTCATGATAAACTCTCGACCGCGAAGCATCCCTGATTTTGCGCGAAGCTCCATCCGAAACTTGTTTTGAATTTGATAAACAGCCAGAGGAGAATCAGAAGGAAAATCTTTATGCGATGAAAGAAAGTTTTTTAAAATTGGAACAACAATTTCTTCATGAGTTGGACCTAGGGCGACTTCTCTGTCAGATGAATCACTGACTTTATACAAATCGTCCATCGCCTCCCATCGACCGGTTCTTTCCCAATTTTCTTTCGGTTGAAAAGAAGACATCAAAACTTCCTGCCCACCAACCTTATCCATTTCTTCTCTAATTATATTTTCAATTTTCTTGAGCACTCGAAGCCCTAACGGTAAATAACTATAAACCCCAGCCATTTCTTTATGAATAAAACCCGCGCGAGTAAGAAACTCGGCATTCTTGGACACCTCGTCCGCCGGCGCTTCTTTCCTCGTTTTAGTAAAAAGTTTAGATTGTCTCATGCTTGCATCTTAACGCAAATATTCCTTTTGGTCAAAGTTTAAAATAATTAAATAAAAAGAAAACAGTTTGCAAAAGACAGTTCTTTCTGCTATATTGTCCACATGCCAAAAACAAAAAATACAAAAGACAATTCGGACACATCCGTAGAAAAAATGTTCAATGCGGGAGCGCATTACGGATATTCCAAGACTCGCAGGCATCCTTCTGTGTCGAAATACATATTTGCCACAAAAAACAAAGGAGACATAATAGACCTTGAAAAAACAGATATTATGTTGAAAAACGCTGAGGAATTTATAAAGAGTCTTGGCGCCACGGGCAAAGTTGTCCTTTTTGTTGGCACAAAACCTGAGGCCAAAGACATAGTAAAAAATACAGCTTTATCTTTAGATATGCCTTATGTTGTTGAAAGATGGATTGGAGGCACTTTGAGCAATTTTACAGAAATAAAAAAAAGAATCACAGAGCTCGAAAACTATCGCAAAGACAGCGCAGAAGGAGGGCTTGATAAATACACTAAAAAAGAACGAGTGGTTCTAGCAAAAAAAATGGAAAAATTGGAAAGATATTATGCTGGACTTGTTGGTCTCAAAAAAATTCCAGATGCATTGTTTATCGTAGACGCAAAAGCCGAACATATAGCCGCAACAGAATCAAAACAAATGGACATACCTGTCATTTCTTTGATTAATTCTGATTCAAATATTAAAAATATAAAATATCCAATAATCGGGAACGACTCCGGCATGCCTTCCATAAAATTGTTCAGCCAAGCTATAGCGAATGCTTATAAAGTTGGCGCGATGACGATGCCCATAAAAACACAACAAGCATAAAATATGTCTATTCATATCACCACAGAGCAAATAAAAGAACTCCGAGATAGCACAGGCATCTCCATAATGCAGTGCAAACGCGCGCTTGAAGAAGCTGAGGGTGATATGAAAAAAGCATTGGCCATTTTAAAAAAAACGAGCTCCGACATTGCTCTTAAAAAAATTAACCGCGCGGTAAAAGATGGCGCAGTGATAATCAAAACCCAAGATAAAACAACAGAAAAAAAAGCGGTGTTATTGTCTCTTTTGTGCGAAACTGATTTTGTGTCTAGAAATGAAGACTTCACGACATTGCTCGCCAATCTGGGAGATATTGCCATCAATGATGGAGTGGAAAAAATGAAAGAAAAAGCAAAAGAAATGATAAACCTAATAATCCAAAAAACTGGAGAAAATATCCAGTTGGGTGACGCATATGAAGTGTCTGGAAATGTTTTAGGAAACTATGTGCATAACAATAAAATAGCTGTAATTGTGAGTCTAGTCGGCGGGAGCGCTGAATTGGCAAGAGATCTAGCAATGCACATAACAGCGATGAAACCAGAATACATAACGGAAGAAGAGATCAGCGAAGATGCCAAAAAGACCATGATGGAAATTTTTCAAAAAGAAATTGCAAATGTTGACAAGCCAGCCGATATAAAGAAAAAAATGCTGGATGGAAAATTGACCGCTTATTTTAAAGAAAAAACCCTGCTCAATCAATCTTTTATTAAAAATGGAGAAGAGACGGTGGGCGAGCTGTTGGCAAAGGCAAAAGCAAAAATCAAAGAAGTAAAACGTTATTCAATATAATAAATTATGCTAGCGTATATCCTTGTAATTTTATTTTTTTTATCCCTTATCTCCATTATTGCAATGATATGGAGAAAATTGCATCTATTGCAAAATGGACAAATACTGATCAATCCAGAGATACCGTTAGAAATGCCTCATCTGAAAAGCATTAAGTATTTCACTGTCGAAAACATAAAGAAATACGAACACGCGCTACTCGAAACAATAGTCAGATCTTATATAAAATCAGCAAATTTTTTAAAAAACAAATACGAGGAAATAAAATTAAGAATAAAAGATAGAATTAACAAAAATCATATAAATAAAGATAGAAAAGAAATCTCAAAATTTTTAAAAATTGTGATGGATTATAAACATAAAATCAGAGAGATTAAACATAAGATAAAAAAAGAGGAGAATTTGTAAATAATATGATAGTATGTTCTGGTTGCCGGCATAGCTCAGTAGATCGGAAGAGCGTCGT
>CAYIOX010000011.1:0-17358 GCA_964365245.1 uncultured Candidatus Saccharibacteria bacterium | reverse complement strand
GGCGACCACCGAGATCTACACTATTTCCCTACACGACGCTCTTCCGATCTCTCCCATCATTTCCGATCTTGCTCGCAAAAAACAAGGATTTTTCTTGGTGGTTGGTCCTGTCGGACAAGGAAAATCGACCACTCTTTCCGCCATGGTGGATCTGATCAACAATGAACAAGCCCGCAATATTATAACGATTGAAGATCCGATCGAGCATGTGTATGTTCCCAATAAATCTATAATCAACCAGCGCGAAGTCAGCATTGACACTCACGATTTTCATGTGGCGCTCAAGTCCGTCTTTCGGGAAGATGTGAATGTGATAATGATAGGCGAAATGCGCACGCCGGAGACTGTGGCGACTGCGGTAACCGCCGCTGAGACGGGGCACCTAGTGCTCTCGACTTTGCATACCAACAATGCCTCTCAGACTATTGATAGAATCATCGATTCTTTTCCGGGCGACCAACAAGACCAAATTCGCACACAACTCGCATCGTCGCTTCTGGGCATTTTTTCTCAAAGACTTATCCCGAGGATTACTGGCGGGCTTATTCCAGCCTTTGAGCTTCTCCTCAACAATAGCGCTGTTTCCAATTTAATTCGTGAAAAACGCACACATGAGATAGACGTGGTTATCGAAACGGGAATGGAATCCGGAATGATCGATTTAAATCATTCGCTTATGGAACTTGTGCGCACGGGAGAGATTACCATAGAAAACGCTTACCTGTATTCTTTAAATCCAAAAGGTTTAGAGCGTATGATGTAAATGAAAATCAGTTATGTTATTCAAATATAAAGCAATAGATCAAGAGGGCGCAAACAAAGAAGGAGAAATCGACGCACCCAATCATGATATGGCGATAAGCGGACTTCATAGAAGGGGCTTTGTTATTATTTCCATCAAAGATGAAACAGAACACAAATCCATCTTTGAGGTTTCTTTTTTTGAAAAAGTTTCAAATAAAGATGTCGTGATACTTTCTCGTCAGATCGCCACGCTATTTCAAGCGCAAGTTTCCGCCTTGAAATCTTTCACGATGTTGGCAAGCAATACGGAGAATAGGCTCTTGGGCAAAAAGTTGACGATAATTAGCGACGACCTCCAAGCGGGAATTTCTATCTCTGGAGCATTGGCTAAACACCCGGATATATTTTCTGATTTTTATGTGAATATGGTGAAGGTGGGCGAAGAGACTGGCAAGCTCGATCAGACATTTTTGTATTTGGCAGAATATTTAGATCGTCAATATTCTCTTACTTCCAAGACTAGGAACGCTCTCATTTATCCAGTGTTTGTTGTTATCACATTTTTTGTGGTGATGACTTTGATGTTTGTGATTGTGATTCCAAAACTTTCTTCGATTATCTTGGATTCCGGTCAAGAAGTGCCTATTTATACCAAAATAGTCATTGCCATTTCAAACCTTTTTGTTCATTACGGTTTTTTCTTCCTGATATTTTTAGTGTTGCTCGGCATTTGGGTTTGGAGATCGTCGACAACCGAGAGGGGGAAACAATATCTCGATTCTTTGAAACTTTCCGTGCCGGCTATCGGCAATTTATATAAGAAACTTTATCTTTCGAGGATAACAGACAACCTGAATACGATGCTTATCTCCGGTGTTCCTATCGTTCGAGCGATAGATATTACCGCCGAAGTTGTCGGCAGTCGGGTGTATAAAAATCTTCTGACCGAAGTGGCGGACGGAGTAAAGTCCGGTCTCGCTCTTTCTGTGGCGTTTGCCAAACATCAAGTGGAAATACCCAGTATTTTGGTGCAGATGGTGCAAGTGGGCGAAGAGACGGGTTCACTCGGCAATATTTTAAAAACCTTGACTGATTTCTATAGACGCGAAGTGGATGACGCTGTTGATACGTTGGTGGGTCTGATAGAACCGGTAATGATCGTGGTTTTGGGTCTGGGGGTGGGGATATTGCTAGTTTCTGTTTTAGTGCCGATTTATAATTTGGCTGGGGGCATAAGCTAAAATAATGATGTGTGGATAACTCGTTTGCATAAATATTTTTGTGTATATGTTATAATAAGCGTATTAAAAATTAAGTCGAAACAAATTTCGGAAAAGTTCTTGCCTTAAAGGATTCCAAGGCAAGGCCTTGAGGAGAAATTTATTATTAGGTTATTAATAATTATAAGTAAAGATTATGAAAAAAATGAATTTAAAGAAAGGTTTTACGTTGATCGAACTCTTGGTGGTCGTGGCTATCATCGGTATTTTGGCGTCGGTTGTGTTGGCTAGTTTGAATACAGCTCGTTCAAAGGGAGCTGATGCTGCTGTTAAAGCAAACCTAGCAGGAATTAGGACAAGTGCTGAGTTGCAATATGATACTTTAAATAAAGGTTGTTATGCTGACGGTGGAAACTGTGATGCTACTACTCCAGGGCTGTTTTCTGGTGTCTGTCCTACAGCTGACACTGCGGCAACAAATATATTTGAAACACCAAATATTTTCGCGCAAGTAGCTGCTGCAAAGTCTGCAAGTGGAGGCTTGACAGCTTGTGATTCAACTGTCGGTGGCACTAAATGGGCAATTGCCGTTCACCTGAAAACTGCTTTAAAAGCATGGTGTGTTGATAGTACTGGTGCATCAAGAGAAGTTGGGGTTGCAGATCAAATCCAGGCTACTCTTACTGCAAAACTTACTGGCTCTGTTTGTGCAGCTTCTTAATCATAAATATACGTCTGACGTTCGAAAGAAGACCACTCCAAAAGGGTGGTTTTCTTTCTTTCGATATAGCAAGATATAGCAAGGACAGTCCTTGCTATTACTTGCTATTAGGATCTTGTTGTTGATATAATTACAGTATGCTACGAAAAGATCCATTTATTACAGGCGAATATTATCACTTATATAATAGAGGAATAGACAAGCGGGTTATTTTTAAATTAAAAAATGATTACGAGAGATTTCTGATGCTTCTTTATGTTTCAAATTCCAATAGCGAAAAATCTTTTCGTTTAGATAATCTCATTAATCATTCTCATAAAAATTTTTATGAAATAATGATTTTGGATAGGGGGCAATCTCTCGTGTCTATCGGGGCATGGTGTTTAATGACAAATCACTTTCATATATTGGTTAGGCAAGAAGTTGATGGAGGAATCACTAAATTTATGAAAAAATTAGGTACTGGGTATTCAATGTTTTTTAATATAAAATATCAAAGACAGGGAGCTCTTTTTGGTGGGCCTTTTAAATCAAAATTAATTGGCAATGATGATAACTATATGCGACAATTATTCGCGTATATTCATTTAAACCCACTGGATGTAAAATTTTCTGGTTGGGAAAATAAAATAAAGGATTCATTTTCAGATGAGATGAAAATTTTTCTAGAATCTTATCCTTATTCAAGTTATCTTGATTATGTCAAGAATGATAATAGAGAATAATAGCGAGGACTGTCCTTGCTATAGTGTCCTTGCTGTAGCGCTGTTTGAGTTTGAGTGAGTGTTATTTTATAATTTTATTTTTTATATACATGATATACTTAAATTATGACTTCTTTGGTTGCAATTATTTTTTTCATTCTCGGCCTCATCATTGGTAGCTTTTTGAATGTTGTGATTTTAAGACTAAATACGCGAAAGTCTTTTTTTGGAGCTTTCAGCGGTCGGAGCGCTTGCATGTCTTGCCAAAATAAACTCTCTTGGTATGAGCTTATACCGCTATTTAGTTTTCTGGGATTAAAAGGAAGGTGTAGAAATTGTAAAACTAAAATCTCCATTCAATATCCCTTAGTTGAATTCGGGACTGGGTTGATTTTTGCGGGGATTTTTTGGAAACTTTCTTTTTTAATTGAGCAAGATCTTTTGATTTTTACTATTTCTTATATATATTATGCCTTTATGTTTTCTCTGCTTGTGGTTATCGCTATCTATGATCTAAAACACAAAATAATTCCAGACTTGCTTTCTTTTATTTTTGGCGCGTTCGCGTTTGTCGGCTTATTTTTATTTTCTAATTTTATTTTTTTTATTCATTTTCCGACCATTTTAGAATTTCTGTCAGGTATATTGACAGCTTTTCCTTTTGCTTTTTTCTGGTTTATTTCCGGTGGCAAGTGGATGGGGTTCGGGGATGCGAAACTCGCCCTTGGCATTGGTTGGTTGCTAGGTCTTATTGGCGCGCTTTCGGGTTTGGTCGTAGCTTTCTGGTCTGGAGCCATCGTGGGAATAATTCTTGTTATTCTTTCTAAAAAGCATAAAATAAACAGTATGGGCATGAAAAGCGAGATTCCTTTTGCTCCCTTTTTGGTTTTAGGCGCTTTTTTGGCATTTATTTTTGAGTTGAATTTTTTTGGCTTTTAGTTTAATCAAAAAATGATTTCTTTTTTTAAAAATTTAAAGATTAGCAAGCTAAATAAGGGTATGACTTATGTGGAACTCATTGTCGTTTTAAGTATTTTTGCTGTGATGAGTTCTATCGTTGTGTTTAATTATGGAGAATTTCAAGCAAAAGTGGATATAAAAAATTTGGCGAGTGATATCGCTTTGAAAATTGTTGAAGCGCAGAAGTCTGCTGTGTCCGGAAAATTAATTGTAAATTCTCTTCCTCCTCCCGACTGGAAACCGGCTTATGGGGTATATTTCAATTCTTCCTCTTCTTATGATGACGATGGATCGTCTGTTTTTAATAAAAAATTCATTTATTTTGCCGACTTTGATGGTCAAAAAAACTATACTGGTATGACATATTCTTGCGCCGGAGAATGTCTGGATATAATCACTATTACCAAAAATAATTATATATCGGCGATAGATGTGTGTATAGATATTCCATGTGTTAATGTCGTCGCCAGTCTTCCTTCCATATCTATTACTTTTACCAGACCAGATTCTGGAGCGGTCTTTTTCTCAAATCATCCGATATTGCCTTCTTTTGATTATGTCCAAATCACTGTCAAATCACCACTGCCCAAAAAAGCTACTGCCACGATAAAAATCTATCATTCGGGCAGGGTGCAGGTGAATTAAAGTTCAAATTTTATAAAATTATAAAGAAATGCGCCAAAAAATTAACAAAACAAAAACAGGGTTTACCATAATAGAAACGATGATTTCCGTTTCCCTTTTTATAGTTATTGTCATGGCGGGCATGGGCGCGCTTTTGAACGCTAATTTGCTTCATAATAAATCGCAAAACATGCGTTCCATTATGGATAATTTGAGTTTTATTATGGAGGATATGTCCAAGAATTTAAGAACCGGATATAACTATAAATGCTATACTGAATGGAGTCAAAACAATGCCCAATCACCAGCATTAAATGATCCGGCGAGTTGTTCTTCTGGTGGTCGGGCGATAGTTTTTGAAGAAGCCATTGATGGAAAGCCTGCCATTACTAGCGATCAATGGGTATATAAAATTTATTTGTCGAATGACGGTGTTAATAATTTTAATATCGGCAAGTCTATTGACGGCGGGTCAACTTGGACGCAATTAAATCCTGATGAGATAAAATTGAACGGGGCGAGCGGTTTTACAGTGTTCGGGGCGGAAAAAGGACCCCCCACACAACCCTTTGTCACTATCAGGTTAATCGGAAATATAACCTTCAAAGGAATTGATACGCCTTTTTCTTTGCAGACTTCAGTGTCGCAGAGAGTGTTGGATGTTCCATCGTTATAAAGTGGAAAGCGCGTAAAATTATAAAAAAATGCGATTTTTTTCAAAAAAATTAAATAAGTCAAGCAGGGGTTTTACTTTAGTGGAGACGCTTGTTGCCATCTCTATCTTTACGGTGTCGTTGCTCGGAATAACATCTGTCTTGGCGGGGAGCCTTTCTCACACCAGTTATGTCAAACAGAAAATGACGGCCATATATCTGGCGCAAGAAGGTATCGAATATATGCGAAATATGCGAGATACTCATGTGCTTTATGATAGTGATAGTGATTTTAGTGTATTCAGTTCTGTATTCAACCCTAACCCTCCTATTGGGTGTGTTCAAAGTAGTCCATGTGGTTTTATTTCATCTCCACCCCCACCTCCATACCTACTGGCAAAATGTTCTCAAGCTAGTGGATGTAAATTAAATGTAGATAATGGAAATTACTATCTTGCAAATCCACCCGACGGTGGAAGTGATTCTGGTTTTACTCGTAAAATTTGGGGGAGAAAGGTAGGTAGTGGCCAAGATGAAGTAAAAATTTTTTCAAAAGTTTTATGGAAGCAGGGCTCAGGTGAATATAGTGTCACTTTTTCAGAAAATTTATTTGATTGGATAGATAAATGATGATGAACACCAAAGCTAAAAAATCAAATATGGGGTTTGTGATGCTTTTTGCGGTGACACTCTCCGCGATTCTTTTATCCATAGCTTTAGGTGTTGCCAATATTGCATTTCGAGAAGCAAAGTTTAGCGCCAACGCTCGTGACACCAATGATGCTTTTTTTGCCGCTGACACCGGCATCGAATCCGTATTGTTTAGCGATAAGAATGGCGAACTTTGTCCACCGGTTAACGGGAGTAGTTCTTGTCTTTATCCTGTTGCCGGGTTGGGTGATGCGGGGGTGAGTTGTGCAAATGTTACAATGTCAAGGGCTACTGATGCTTCTGGTAATGTGACTATTAAAGTTGTTTCAAAAGGGTATAACAATGGAGGTGGAGGAAATAGTTGCATTCCAAATGTCAATAGCGTAGAACGTCAGATAGAAGTAAATTACTGATTATGGTATGCAAAAATCTGAAGCTAAAAAAAGAATAGAAAAATTACGAACCGAGATTGCAAGATTGCGAAACGCCTATCATGTAGAAAATGCGCCGGATGTTACTGATGAAGTGTATGACTCTCTGACGCGCGAGCTTCGCAGGCTTCTCTTGGAATATCCAGAATTTGACGATATGAACGCGTCCGAAAACAGGATAGCGGGCAAGCCGCTCGATAAATTTGTCAAAGTGGAACATCGAAGCAGGATGCTTTCGCTCAATGACGCTTTTTCACATGAAGAGCTTTATGATTGGGAGAAGAGAATCAGAAAACTTTTGCCATTAAATGCCAAGTTTGATTATTTTTGTGAAGTCAAATTTGACGGACTGGCTGTGTCGTTGATCTATGAAGATGGTAAATTTATCCGTGGCGCAACGAGGGGTGATGGATTTATAGGTGAAGATATAACTCAAAATTTGAAAACTATAAATTCAATCCCGTTGGAATTAGCCTCCCTCATTGACAAAGAGGGGGCGTGGGGTGGTAATTCTTTAGAAGTTCGCGGTGAAGCTCTTTTGAGTAAAAAGACATTGGCAAGACTGAATCTAATAAATCAAAAAGAAGGAAAGTCGCTTTTTGCCAATACTAGAAATGCGGCGGCGGGAAGTTTGCGTCAGCTTGATCCAAAGCTTGCCAAAGAAAGAGAGTTGGATTTTATCGCTTATGATTTAATAATTGCGGACCATGAAACACAAGCTTTTTTTCGGTACGGACTTTTTGAAGCTTCAAAAAGTCCTGAAGTTGGCTCGTCGTCGCTCGCCAAACCCCTTCAAAAAGCTGTGTTTCATGGTCCACAGAGTCATTCTGATAAACATCAGATGCTTCGCAGTTTGGGTTTTAAGGTTGAAAAACTAGAAGCTAAGTGCAAGGATTTAAAAGAAGTGATTGCTTTTATAAAAAAATTTGAAAAAATAAGAATTGATTTTCCATATGGCACAGATGGCATTGTTGTTTCAGTGGACAGTTTGAAATTGCAAGATGTTCTAGGTGTGGTCGGCAAAGCTCCTCGTTTTATGGTGGCATTTAAATATCCGGCCGAAAAAGCAACGACTATTATAGAAGATATTTTGGTTAATGTTGGTCGCACAGGAGTTCTCACACCTCTTGCAATATTTAGACCAACTCTTGTTGCAGGTTCACAAGTATCAAAAGCGACTTTGCACAACATGGATCAAATAGAACGTCTGGATTTACGAATAGGGGACACTGTTGTGATAGAAAAAGCTGGAGATGTGATCCCAAAAGTTGTAGAAGTTTTGACCCGTATGCGCGTAGGCAAAGAGAAAAAATTTAAAATGCCAGAAAAATGTCCGGCTTGTGGAACAAAGATAGAAAAAAAGGAAGATTTAATAGCCAGTTTTTGTTCAAATCAAAAATGTCCAGCAAAAAATGAAAGATATCTTGAACATTTTGTTTCCGTGTTTGGCATATATGAATTAGGTCCAAAGATTTTAAGGCGTTTTAAAGACGAGGGATTGATTACAGATGTGGCGGACATTTTTACACTCAAGAAAGAGGACATTGCTCCATTGGAGCGCTTTGGCGAGAAATCAGCGGAGAATATAATAAAAGAAATAGAAGACAAAAAATATATATCGCTTTCTAAATTTCTTTGGGCGCTTGGCATATTGCATGTGGGGGAAGAGACAGCCCGAGATCTTGCTGTCCATTTTGAGACTCTAGAAAAATTAATTTCTTTCTTTAAGCAAGCCAAGAGTTTGAAAAATTCTGGGCTTGATATAGAGAACATTGGTCCAGCAGTTTTAAAAAGTCTTTATGATTTTTTTCAAGATGAGCGTAATCTGAATTTTATAAAAAAATTGCAAAAAAATGGTGTTGTCATAGAGAAAATCTTGAAAACAAAACAGGGAAAATTAACAGGGTTTAATTTTGTCTTGACTGGCGCGCTTTCCACCATGTCGCGAGAAATAGCCAAAGAGAAAATAATCGCTTTGGGTGGAAAAGTAGTTGGGTCTGTTTCAAAAAATACTTCATACGTTGTGGCGGGATCAGAGTCTGGATCTAAACTAAAGACTGCCGAAAAACTTCAGATAAAAATATTGAATGAGCAAGAATTTTTAAATATGTTGAGTTAATTCTTTGCGGAGGCGGAGAGATTTGAACTCTCGAGACCCTTTCGAGCCTGCCACCTTTCCAAGGTGGTGCACTAGACCGCTATGCGACGCCTCCATATCCTTTAATTTACATTATTTTACACAAAAAGAAAGCCTTTGTGTTATATTTCGATATATTGAGATTAATATGAAAAATATTTTTTTATTAAACAAAAAAGAGGGAGAGACACCACTTGAAGCGTTGGAGTCTTTTCGTGCAAAAAATAAAAAGTATAAAGATGCGAAGATGACTTATGCTGGGCGACTTGATCCAATGGCGAGTGGTCTATTGCTTGTTCTAGCAGGAGAAGAAATAAAAAATAAAGAAAGGTATTTGTCTTTAGAAAAAGAATATGAGTTTGAGATTCTTTTCGGTTTTGCGACCGACACATATGACATTTTAGGTAAAATAGTTGCCTCCACCAACCTTCCCCTTATTATGAGAGAATCTGAATTGCAAGATAAAATAAAAGATAACTTAAAATTTTTTACTGGCAAATTTATTCAAAAATATCCGATATATTCTTCAAAAACTGTAAAAGGCAAACAACTTTTTGTTTATGCTAGGAGTGGTATAGACGTAGAGATACCAGAAAGGGAAGTGTCTGTGAAAGAATTAAAATTTTTAGAATTAAGAAAGATAAAAAGCGATAAACTTTTAAAAAATATAGAAAAAAGAATTAGAAAAGTTAAAGGTGATTTCAGGCAAAAAGAAATAGTAAAACTTTGGCGAAAAAATCTAAATATTGGAAACTCAGTGTTTCACATAGCAAAATTTAAAATCAGATGCAGTAGTGGCACGTATGTAAGAGGGATAGTAAACTCTCTTGGTGAAAAAATAGGTATTCCTGCTTTAGCCTTTTCTATTGAAAGAACAAAAATTGGCAACTTTTGATAAGTGGAGTAGAATATGGTAATGATATTTTCTGCGCTTGTTACCATAATTGGCCTTTCGCTTTTTGAGGCCGTTTCTTCTGTTGATAATGCAATTATTAATGCTGAAGTATTGTCTACGATGGGCGCTCGGGCAAGGCGTTGGTTTCTCACATGGGGCATGTTTATTGCGGTTTTTTTGGTTCGTGGATTGTTACCTTTTATAATAATTTGGGCTTTTAATACTTCACTTAATCCGTTGCAGATATTGTCAGCCGCTTGGTCATCTGATCCATTGGTTTTAGAATCTATTCATAAATCAGCGCCTATTTTGCTCGTTGCGGGTGGAGTTTTTCTCTTGTTTTTATTTTTACACTGGCTCTTTCTTGAAGATAAACATCTCGGACTGCCAAGAGCGGAGAAATTTTTTATGTCAAAAGGGGTTTGGTTTTACGCGACAGTCTCTGTTCTCCTATCGATTATCGCTTGGTTTGCTCTCAAAGAAAGTAATCTGATGGGTTTTGGCGCGGTCGTTGGTTCAAGTTTATTTTTCATTACTCATGGTTTTAAACAAAATGCAGAAGAACAAGAAAAAAAATTGCTTGGTAACGCTCATTCAGATTTAAGTAAACTCTTTTTTTTGGAAATAATAGACACGACTTTTTCCATAGACGGAGTTCTGGGCGCTTTTGCTTTTACGCTTTCTGTGCCACTTATATTGCTTGGCAATGGTCTTGGGGCGCTCATAGTGCGAGAGCTTACAATAAGAAATATAGAACATATAAAAAAATATGTTTATCTTAAAAATGGCGCCATGTATTCAATATTAGTTTTGGGTATTGTGATGATATTGCATAGTTTTGGGGCTCATATTCCAGAATACGTATCACCGCTTTCTACTTTTATAATAATTGGATTTTTCTTTTGGAAATCTGAGATGCATCTTAAATCGAATTAAATAAATGACAAATTCAACACTTTATTTTGACGAAGAATATAAAAAGTTAAACAAGGCGCAGAAGGATGCTGTGGATACTATTGACGGACCAGTGATGGTGGTGGCTGGGCCTGGGACGGGCAAGACGCAGATATTGGCGCTTCGCGTGGCCAACATCTTGACCAAGACGGACAACAAAGCGGATAGTATTCTTTGTCTTACTTTTACTAATTCTGGCGTTAAGGCCATGCGTGAGCGTTTGCGTGAGTATATCGGCGTTGAAGCTTCCAAGGTTCATATTTCTACCTTTCACAGTTTCGGCATGAATATTATCGAGAAATATTTTCGTGTTTTAGATTTGCGTGAAATGCCAAAATTAATGGATGAAATGGATTCTGTCGCGATTTGTGATGCGATCTTACACGACAATGAATGGGAATATATTCGTCCAAAAGCAGACGTTTCCAGATATTTTAATGATTTAAACAATTTAATTTCGCTTTTGAAACGTGAACGTATTTCTCCAAAATCTTTTGAGGATTTAATTGAAAAAGAAATCAGCAGTTTGGAATCAGACCCGGAAAATATTTCTTCGCGTGGCGCGACGAAGGGAGAATTAAAGAAAGATGTCCAAAAAAAGATAGAAGGGCTTGGTCGAACTCGCGAAGCTGTTAAATTTTATGAATTTTATGAAGAGATAAAGAGAGATAAAAATCTTATAGATTATGATGATGTGTTGGAGAATTTGGTTAAAATAATAGAAAACTCCGAAGAAGCGTCTTTTGATCTAAAAGAAAAATGTCAATATGTTCTTATAGATGAACATCAAGATTCTTCCGGCGCGCAAAATGAGTTTTTAGAAAAAGTTTGGAAAAGAGAAGAGAAACCGAATATTTTTGTGGTGGGAGACGATCGCCAACTTATTTATGGTTTCAGTGGCGCGTCAATGGCTTATTTTGAAAATTTTAAACATGCTTTTGGAAAAGCTAAATTGATTACTTTAGAAGAAAATTATCGTTCGACAGAAAATATTTTAAATATTTCTCATAATTTACTTCAAAGCGCTTTAACACAGGGTAAATTAAAAAGTAATCAGAAAGAAAATCACTCTGTGCGTTTAGTGGAAGCGAGTTATCCACGAGATGAGATAATCGCTTGTGCCTTGGAAATAAAAAATAAAATAAGAAACAAAGAGAACGCAGATGAAATGGCGATACTTGTGCCTAAAAATAAGCATGTGCGTAGCGCGGTGGCAATTTTGCGGGATATGGGTGTACCTGTTGCCGGGGGAGACAAGATGAATTTTTTTGATTCTGAAGAAGCTGAAGCATTTTTACAAGTTTTGAAAATAATTGCGTATCCAGCAGATGGGGTTGCTATTTCAGAATCATTTTTTAGCAAATTTTCAGGAATTCCGCCACTAGAAGCGCATAAATTTGTAAAAGAAAACTACATGCGGGAGTTTTCAATCTTAAATGTTGCTGAAAAGGAACAAACTCTTTTCAAAAATGAAAGTCTGGTAGAGATTTGGATAGAAAAATTAAAATCTTGGATACAAAAATCTTCTAATTTAAATTTGTATTCTCTATTGCAACATATTGGTTCAGAGTTCTTGCTTGATACTGCAAAAAATCATGAAGATTTGGTTGTTCGGATAGAAGTTGTGCGCACACTTTTGCATTTAGTTCTTGCGCAGATGGAGAAGAACCCGAAACTTACATTGATAGGTCTTTTAACGTTTATTGAGCGCCTAGAATCTTATGGGGAGCATATTCCGCTCGCCATATTTTCTGCTGATGTGGGTGTAAAAGTGCTTACACTACATGGCTCAAAGGGTTTAGAATTTGATTATGTGTGGATTGCTCATATGGATGAAAAGTCTTTGGGTGGTGGCAGGCACGGTAACTTTACACTTCCAGATGTGTTAGAAGAAAAAGTTGAAAAGAAAGATGAAGAAGTGCTCAAACGTCAACTTTATGTCGCTATTACAAGAGCAAAAAGATTTTGCACACTCTCGTATTCTTTACATTCATATAATGGGGCAAATTTAGAGCTTTCGAGTATTGTGTCAGATTTAAGCGAACACTTTGAAAAACAAACTGCAGATGACACAGAAAAAATAATTTTAAAATTTGATCCAAAAGCGTATATCGTAGATTCTGATGCAAGTAAAAACGAGAAAAAAAATACCACACTTCTGGATTTGCAAAAACTTGTTGCTAAAGACTATGAAGACAGAAAAGTTTCTGTTTCTCTCTTGAATAATTTCTTTGAGTGTCCATGGAAGTGGTATTTTAGGAATTTACTTCAATTACCTGAAGCAAAAAGTGAGAGTTTGGATTTCGGAAATGCTGTGCATTTTTCAATTGATAAAATTCTCAAATTAAAAAAGATTCCTACTGGGAAGGATCTAGAAGAAATAACCGAGGGAGATAAAGGAGTTTTGAAAATTGTTTCAAAATGGGTAAAAAACAGACTGCCATATATAGAACAAAATAGAGAAAATGAAAAGAGCATCTCTGTCCTTGATGACAGATTCCCGCGTCTTAACATCTACGGCAAGATAGATCTGATAGAAAATCTAGATGAAAAAAAGGTTCGTGTGACAGATTTTAAAACTGGAAGCGTAAGAAAAAAAGGGGATATAGAAAAACTGGACGAAGAAAAAAGAATGAGTTCTTACATGCGTCAACTCGCTATGTATTCATATCTGATAAAACAAAGTCCAAAGTGGAAAGTGGATGTTTATGAGTCGTGCTTAGAATTCTTAGAAGTCCCGATTGCGCAGGCAGGTAAAAATGACAAAGAGAGCATATATAAAACAGTAATTCAAAAAGAGCAGATTGACTCACTTGTAAAAGATATAAAAGACTATGATGAGCTCGTGAAAAATGGAGACTGGATAAATCGCCCTTGTAACTATAATTCTTATGGCAAGAATATCGATTGTGAATACTGCAAAATGGCGGAGATTTATACTGGTTCGTTATCCAAATAGCCTAGATAAAATCCAGTAAGAGCCAAAACTATTATAGCGACAATTAAAATTATATAGATTTTTCTTGACTTATGTTCCATCTTTTAATTGTAACACAGTTTGTTTTTGTCTTGTATTTTTGTCCTTT
This sequence comes from uncultured Candidatus Saccharibacteria bacterium, assembly GCA_964365245.1. Classification (GTDB taxonomy): domain Bacteria; phylum Patescibacteriota; class Minisyncoccia; order Phycocordibacterales; family UBA9973; genus UBA9973. The sequence continues at coordinate 3,578 of CAYIOX010000011.1, read as the reverse complement.
TTTCGTTAATATGGTTATATGAGCGAAGAAAATTTAAAAGGAAAAGAGCATCCGCTTTCTATGGTTATAAATGATGCAGTAAAGATTTTTACTGATTTGGGTTTTGAAGTTGCGATGGGTCCTGAACTTGAAGATGTTTGGCATAATTTTGACGCACTTAATATACCAAAAGACCATCCAGCTCGCGACATGCAAGACACTTTTTGGATAAAAAGGCAGGAAGGAAAAGTTTTAAGAACACATACTTCAAATGTGCAAATAAGATATATGGAAGAATTTGCTAAGTCTGGAAAGAAACCGCCATTTGCAGTTATCTCAGTTGGTAAATGTTTTCGCAATGAGGCGACTGATGCCACTCACGAAATGCAATTTTACCAAATTGAAGGACTTATGATAGGAGAGGATATTTCCATGGCTAATTTAAAAGGAGTATTGTCTCATTTTTATAAAAAAATGTTGGGTGAAGATACCAACCTCCGTTTTCGCCCAAGCTTTTTTCCTTTCACTGAACCATCTATTGAATTTGATTTAAAATATAAAGGTAAATGGGTTGAAATGGGTGGAGCAGGAATGGTGCATCCAAATGTTCTTGAGAACTGTGGAATTGACTCTAAAAAGTATCAAGGTTTTGCGTTTGGTCCGGGACTTGAGAGATTAATGGTTATTAAATACATTATGCCAGACATCAGGCCGGCTTATCAAGGCGATTTAAGATTTAATCAGTTTTCAAATTAAAATTTTATATGAAAATTTCTTACAATTGGTTAAAGTGGTATATACCGGAGGCACCTACACCCGAAAAACTCGTGGAAACTTTCACCTTTCATATTTGCGAAGTTGAAAGTTTTGATAAACTATCTGATGGAGATGTCGTCTTTGATTTGAAAATATTACCAAATCGCGCTCATGATTTACTTTCTCATTATGGTATCGCTCGCGAGCTTGCTTCACTTCTTGATATTAAATTTGTTGATCCAACACCAAAATATAAAATCCCAGAGTCAAAACCAACAAAATTAGAAATTAAAATTGATACTGATAAATGTCGGAGATATATTGGGAGAATCATAAGAAATGTAAAAGTCGGACCTAGTCCGGATTGGGTAGTGAAGCATTTAGAATCAATCGGACAGAGAAGCATAAACAATATTGTAGATGCCGCGAATATTGTGATGTTCGATTGTGGTCAGCCAACTCATGCCTTTGATTTGGATAAAGTAAAAGGAAATATCGTGGTGCGTGAAGCAAGAGATGGCGAGAAGATAACAACGCTTGATGGGAAAGAATTTTCCCTAACAGTGACAAACTTAGCGATCGCAGATTCTGTCACTGTTCTTGCTATTGCTGGTGTAAAAGGAGGCAAGATTGCAGAAGTGGATAAAAATACAAAAAATATTATTTTGGAATGCGCGAATTTTGATCCGGCAAGTGTGAGAAAAACAGGTCAAGCGTTAAACATTTTTACTGATGCGCGAAAATGTTTTGAGAATGATTTATCGCCAGAATTAGCGCCTTATGCGATGCGAGAACTTTCGGCTCTTATCTTAGAAATATGTCCTAATGCTGTTTTTGAAGAAATTGTCGATATTTATCCTCAAAAACAAAAAGAAAGAAAAGTGTCTGTTTCAGTTGATTATATAAATAAACGCCTTGGCTCAGATTTCTCAAATAAAGAGATTGAGAATGTTTGGAAAAAATTAGATTTTGAATATACAAAAAAAAATGACGAATTTGAAATTAAGATTCCATTTATGAGAATTGACATAGAAGGCCCCCATGATCTTACTGAAGAAGTGGTAAGTGTTTTAGGCTACGATAGACTTGAGGAAAAAATGCCCACAATTAAATTAGAATCAAAAATCAATGAAACTTTTTCTAAAATACTTTGGGCTCGCGCCAATCTTCTGAATAGAGGATATTCTGAAGTTATGACTTATGTTTTTCGTGATCAGGGGGAAATAGAAGTTTTAGCTTCTGCTTCTGACAAGAAATTCTTGAGAACAAATCTTTCTGATGGACTCCAAGAAAGCATAAAATTAAACCAAGCCAATGCTCCGATTTTGGGGATTGATAAGGTTCGCTCCGAAGTAGGCGGGGTTAAAGTTTTTGAGATTGGAACTGTTTTCAAAAAAGGTGGCGAAGAAATACATGTTGCGTATGGAGACAAGAAAGATGTTACAGAAGTTTCTTTGAATGATTTTACAAAATCGGCGGAGTTTGATGTTGTTACGGACAGAGCGAATAATTCTCCCGCCTTCGCCCTCGGAGACATAAGACAGGGGACCCACGGCTCCTTGAATTCTTCGCTCGGTCCTTCACGTTTCAAAATGTGGTCTTTGTTCCCATTTATCGCGCGCGACATCGCTGTCTGGGTTCCGGAAAATATTAAAAGCAGAGAGATAGGAAAAATAATAAGAGAAAACATGGGAGATGCGGTGACGCGCGGTCCAGAACTCTTTGATGAATTTAAAAAAGATGGAAAAATTTCCTACGCTTTTAGAATAGTTTTTCAATCTTACGACCGGACTCTTACAGATGTTGAAGTGAATGAAATTATGACGAAAATAACTGACAAAATCAAAAAGAATAACGGTTGGCAAGTTAGATAAATTCTGATATAATAAGAGCATATTATGGCAAAAGAGAAGGAAGAAAAGAAAGGTAATGGACACCATTATGATGCTTCTGATATCTCGGTTTTAGAAGGTCTGGAGCCTGTGCGGCGTCGTCCAGGGATGTATATTGGCACCACGGGCCCGGAAGGGCTTCATCATTTAGTGTGGGAAATTTTTGATAATTCACGCGATGAAGCGATGGGAGGTTTCTGTAACGACATTGAAGTCGTGCTCCTGCCTCAAAACAGAGTGCGGGTGGCAGATAATGGCCGAGGTATACCAATAGATATTCATAAGAAAACAAAAGTTTCAGCTCTGGAGACGGTAATGACCACCCTTCACGCTGGAGGAAAGTTTGGCGGAGAAGGATATAAAGTTTCAGGAGGTTTACATGGAGTTGGCGCGTCTGTCGTGAACGCCCTTTCTATTTATTGCAAGGTGGAAGTTCATAGAGATGGCGGTAAATATATGCAAGAATATTCTAAAGGCAAAAGGAAATCTGCGGTGAAAAAAACAGGCAGTTCAAAAATGCATGGAACCATTGTTACCTTTGAACCCGATCAAGAAATTTTCAAAGACATTAAATTCGATTGGCATACGATAGTGAATCATATTCGTCAGCAAGCTTATCTGGTGAGAGGTCTAAAGATTCTAGTGATCGACGCTCGCAACTCAGAGGTATTGCGGGATGATAATAAAGGATTGGACGATAGTGATGTGTTTTATTTCCGAGATCTTGGTTTAGAGCTTCCTTCCACCTCTTTCTATTTTGAGGGTGGATTGATTTCTCTCATAAAATTTTATAATAAATTCCAAAAGCCCATTCAGAAAGATATTTTTTATGTTGAAAAGGAGTTAGATGGTGTCGGAGTGGAGATTGCGCTTCAATATGTGGACGATATAGTGGATCGTATTGTTCCTTTTGCTAACAACAGATCGGAAGAGCACACGTCTGAACTCCAG
>CAYIOX010000010.1:0-17568 GCA_964365245.1 uncultured Candidatus Saccharibacteria bacterium | reverse complement strand
GAGATCTACACTCTTTCCTACACGACGCTCTTCCGATCTTGTTGAATACTAGAGTCAAATCATCAATCATTTCCCCCGAAGCATCACTCGCATTTTTCATCGCCACCATTCTGCTTGATTGTTCAGAAGCATTTGATTCTAAAACCATTTGATATATCTGCATCCTGGTTAAATTCTCCGCAAGGGAACCAATCAATTTCACCCTATCCCCTTCAAACAAATAATTAACTTTTTGTTTCCCGACCTCTGTCGGGATCCCGACTTTGGTCGGGACCAAGGATTCAATAACTTCTTTTAATTCTGTTTTACTGACTGGCAGTATCTGTTTTATGTTCGGTTTCTGGGTAAGAGCAGAAATAAAATCAGTATAAGCTACTAAAACTTTATCATAATGAAAAGCTGTAAATTCATCTATAACTAATTTAGAAATAGGGATTATCTCAGACAGGGAAATCTTGTCGCTTAATTCTGCAAATGAAGCAAAAACATTCACGCCCAATCTGCGCATTGCGGTGTCTCCCTTTTTACCGATAGATACGATGTCAATATTGCTGTTTCCCTTCTTAAGAAGCGCAATGGTCTTTTTTATAACTTGCGCATTATAAGCCCCGCAAAGTCCACGATTTGAAGTAATTAAGACGAGGAGGGTCTTGCCTGTTGCATTCTTGCCATCATGCTTTAGAAAAAGTGGATGAGTCTCTACTTCTTTTTTGTCTTCCAAATCTTTAGAAATAGATGTAAGTATCTGCCAAGAATATTCTGCATACAAACGAGAAGCTAAAGTAGAAGAAAGGGCGCGTTTCATTTTTGAGGCAGCCACAAGCTCCATCGCTTTTGTGATTTTCTTGGTATTCTTTACGCTTTTTATTCTTCTTTTAATTTCTTTTGTGCCTGCCATAAAATTATTTATTGAAGGACGTTTTGAATTCCACAATTACTTTCTTAATTTGCTCCTCGCCTTTCTCTGTCCACATCTTCGACTCCTTTATTTCTTTATAAAAGTTTTTTGCATTGCGTTCTGCGTATTCTATGAGCCCTTGCTCAAAATCTTTTATTTTATCTATCGCAATATCATCCATCAAGCCTTTGGTGAGCGCATAAAGCACGACGACTTGATCTTCTATCTTCATAGGAGAATATTGTGGCTGTTTTAAAACTTCCACAGCACGCTTTCCGCGTTCTAGTTGTTTCTTTGTGCTTTCGTCTAAATCAGAACCGAATTGAGCAAAAGCTTCAAGTTCTCGGAACTGCGCTAGGTCGAGTTTGAGTGTCCCCGCAACTTTTTTCATAGCCTTGATTTGCGCAGATGAGCCCACACGAGAAACAGAAAGACCGACATTTACAGCAGGACGAATGCCTTTGTAGAAAAGATCCGTTTCCAAGAAAATTTGTCCAGCAGTAATGGAAATAACGTTTGTGGGAATATACGCAGACACATCTCCAGCTTGTGTTTCAATAATAGGAAGAGCGGTGATAGACCCACCTCCATATTTTGCATTCCTCCTACAAGCGCGTTCTAGAAGTCTTGAATGTAGATAAAAAACGTCTCCAGGGTAAGCTTCACGCCCGGGCGGTCGGCGAAGAAGCAAGGAAATTTCTCGATAAGCTACGGCATGTTTTGACAGATCATCATAAATTATTAAAACATCCTTTCCTTGATCCATAAAATATTCTGCAATAGAAACTCCGGCATAAGGAGCAATATAAGACATTGAAGCAGGTTCTGATGCCCCTGCTGAAACTATGACAGTATAAGCCATAGCTCCTCCAGCCTCTAATCTTGCCCCCAACTTTCGAAGTTTGGAATCTTTCTGACCAATGGAAACATAAACACAAATCATATTTTGACCCTTTTGATTTAAAATAGTATCTATGGCGATGGCCGTCTTTCCCGTCTGCCTGTCGCCAATGATAAGTTCACGCTGACCGCGACCGATAGGAATAATAGCGTCAATAACCTTGATACCCGTAGCGACGGGCTCGCTCACGCCCTGTCTGGTGATAACACCCGGAGCCACTTTTTCTATAGGGTATGCCGAAGGTCCTGAGCCCTTCGAAAGATTTCCAGCCTTTATGGGTCCTTTGCCATCTATAGGCATGCCGAGAGCGTTTACCACTCTGCCTAAAATATTGTCAGAAACTGGTATTTCAAGAATTTTACCAGTTGCTTTAACTTCATCGCCTTCTTTGATTTTTGAAAAATCTCCTAAAATGATCACTCCGACCGCGTCTTCTTCCAAATTGAGAGCAACACCCGTTTCACCATTTGGAAAAGTCACCATTTCAGAAGATTTTATGTCTGAAAGACCAGACACCTTTGCAATACCGTCAAAAACTTCCATCACACGACCAACTTTCTCAACTTTCAATTGAAGTGAAAAATTATCTATCTCTTTTTTTAAATTTTCTACTATGTTGTTGCTCATACTGTTTTCGTTAAATATTCTTGTAATTTTTCAATTTTATTTTTAATTGAGAGATCAATGACTTCATTGTTTACTTCTATCTTTATTCCACCTATTAATCTCTGATCTAAATTTTCGGAAAGAATAATTTCTTTGGCGAAATAACGTTTCTTCAGAGAATGTTCAATGTTTATTTTATCTTTATGACCAAGCTTCTCCGCACTCGACACCCTCGCCACCACCCTGCCCTCTTCTTGATTTACCACTTTTCTTAATTGTGAAAGAATTAGAGACGCCTTAGACAACAGCCTTTTTTTAAATAAGAATTTAACAATTCGTTGAGATATATCAACTTGCTCTCCTTGACTCTTGCCTTTTGAAACAAGATATATAGCGCGAGCTATGTCATTGTTTGATATAATTGTCATCGTTTTTTATAAATTGTTTAAATCTTTCTTGCTTCCTATCAATTTCTCTGTCGCCTTCATCGCGAGAGTTACGATTTCTTTCTTTGCTTCCTCCACCATTTTTGTTTTTTCAACTTGAAGATTTTTCTTGCCGATATCTATCATTGATGCGACTTCAGTTTTGGTTTTTTCCAGCATTGCGATTTTTTCAGTTTCTGCTTCTTTTTTACCGTCCTGAAAAATTTTATTCGCTTCAATACGAGCCTTAGACAAGACTGCCTCGTATTCTTTATTGGTTTTCTCAAGAATTTCAGCATTGATTTTTGCATCATTCACACCTTTTGATATTGTATCGCCTCGTTCTTTCATCAACTTGCTCAAAGGTTTTGATACAAGTAAAAAAAAAGCTAAAAAAACAAGCCCAAAATTAAATAACTGGGCAATCATCAACTTCCAATCTATGTGAAATGTATTAATGAATTCTTGCATTCTTTTGTTTTTTACTTAATCGAGAATGCGATAACCAAACCGTAAATAGCTACGGCTTCCGCGAAAGCCGAGGCGATAAGCATAGGAACCAATATTTTGCCTGTGGCCTCTGGATTTCTACCAATAGCTTCCATGGCTTTAGCGCCGATAAGACCAATACCAACCGCGGCGCCGATACCAGAAAGACCTATCGCTAAAGACTTGGCCAAAGGCGCTAAATTTACTACTGAACTAACAACTTCTTTTTCCATAAATATTTTTTTACAATTTCACCCCGCCAAAGGCAAGGCAAGCTAATAATAATTTTCGACTAATTTATAATAATTTTTAAACCAATTTTAAATACTGACTAATTCTTTTTCTTCATGACCTTGTTCATGCTCTTCATGTTCTCCGTGATCTTGCGACGCTATGGTGAAATAAACTGTCGCAAGGAGAGAGAATATAAGCGCCTGAATCAATCCAACAAAAATTTCCAATACAAGAAACGGAGTTGGTAAAAGATAAAGAAAAATTGCGCTCATTGAAGCGAGCAACACTTCTCCTGCAAAAACATTGCCAAAAAGTCGGAAAGAAAGTGAGGCAACTTTAGCCATTTCTCCGATAAGCTCTAAAATACCAACGAAGAATGAAATAGGCCCAACGATTATGACATTCTTGTCTTTTCGAAATTTTGTCACCATTTCTCCAAGCGCCTTGATATTAACATATTTGTTAAAAATTTTCCAAGCGCCTATGGCCATGATGCCAAAAACATTTGAACCAATAACGATAGCGATACTTAGGGCAAGGGTGGTGTTGATATCTGCAGTTCCGGCGCGAAAAATGGGTATAAAAAAAGATTCTTTTCCTATATGCTCAATAAAACCTATTGAACCCACAATGGGTAGAAGCCCAAGCCAGTTGTTTATTAAAATAAAAATAAATAGTGATAAAACTAAAGGAAAGATTTTTACCGTAATCTTGCGATCGTTTGTCACTTGATCACACAGCGACAACGCGCCTTCTAAAAGAATTTCAAAGATATGTTGCACCTTCCCTGGAATTTGTCTTAACTTCACTCGGAGCAAAACGCAAAATGCGATGATGACCAAAACCGCAAGCCAAGAATTCAACAACGAATTTGTGATTTGAAAACTGCCAACATGAAAAATTGGTTCTGCGTAAATAGTCGTCTCATGAATCGGCGCCACCGGTTGTTCTGCGACTTCTTCCGCGTTTGTTTCAATTTCAATTATGTGTGTATTATTTGTTGCCATTTTTTCTTTGCTCGTCCGTAGCCTTTGGCGAAGACGAGTCTAAACTTTTTTTATATTGTTTTATCTCTCGATAAATCCCAAAACATGTGATACCGAAACCAATCATCAAGAAAACAAAAAATAAAATCTGACTTTTTGTGAACTGACCGACTATTAAACCTAAAACTAAAGGAATTATTATCCACGAAGTCGTCTTGGCATAAAACATCATTACTGGCTTATACCATATCTCACTTTTCTGTTTTTCTTCATTTAACATAAAAAAGAAAGCCGTAGTGGCTCTTAACCCATAATAATATAAAGACGATTGGGATGCAAATTGTGTATTTTATATAATATAGGTGTTATACTAAATAAATGCAAAAAAGTAAAAAAATAACAGTTTTGTTAGTCATTATTATAGGGATAGCCAGTGGATATTTTTTATTAAACAAATCACAAATAACTGGCGGTGAAAATTTTACCGTAATTGTTTTGCCAGACACTCAATTTTATTCAGAATCATATCCGGACATTTTTTGCGCGCAGACAGATTGGATAGTAGAAAATAAAGAGAAACTCAACATAGTATTCGTGTCACAACTCGGAGATATTACAAATAACGGAGGAAAAGCTCCCAAAGAATGGGAAGTAGCCTCTAGGTGCATGGGCAAGCTTGATGGCAAAGTCCCCTACGGCATTCTTCCGGGAAATCACGATTCAGAAACTCAAAATGTTAAAGAAACCGGCTTTGCTACCTATACAAAAAACTTCCCACCATCTCGATTCTCAGCATATCCTTGGTATAAAGGCAATTTTGAAGACAATGTAAACAATTATGAAATTATAGAAGCAGGCGGAATGAAACTTATGTTTATCAATTTGGGCATAGAGCCGTCTGATCAAGCTTTGGAATGGGCTAAAAATGTTTTAAAAGAAAATCCAAATACATACACTATATTTACAACTCATAAATATTTAGCTGACAACTCTGATAAACCAGAAAGCAATCGTGCATTTAGCAAAGATGGAAACACAGGATTAGACATTTGGAATAAACTCATTTCAAAAAATTGTTCAATAAAGCTTGCTCTGAATGGACATTTCCATATAACGACTGGAGAAAATGTCATAGTCAGTAAAAATGATTGTGGATCCAGTGTCTACCAAATTTTGCAAGACTATCAAGGTCAAGAAAAGGGAGGCAACGGAAAGCTTCGCATATACACATTTTCGCCAAAAGAAAAAAAGATATACGTATCCACATATTCGCCATACATAAAAGTTTTTTCAAAAAACAAAGGAAGTGAATTTGTTTTACCTTTACTGAAATAATTGCCGGCGGAGGCGTTGCCTCCGCCTTACTCCGCCTTAATGCCAGTTCGCCAATTGTGAGTGTGGAAGGAATCGGACCTTCGACCTCTGTCTTATCAGGACAGCGTTCTACCACTGAACTACACACTCAAAACTAAAACAACAATAACAAAAAAAAATTATATTCGCAAACAAAAACCGCCTGCCTGCGCAGGCAGGCCCAAGGCGGTTTTTTGTTTAATCTGAGATCTAAATTTAATCCCACGCCATAGCGGGGTGAATTAGTATTCTCGACGTCCATTTCCTCCCCCATAACCTCCTCGGTCATTGCCTCCGCTTCGTGGAGGACGAGCTTCCATTGGGCGAGCTTCGTTGACGGTAAGTTTGCGTCCTTCGAATTCTTGATCGTTGAACATTGAGATAGCTTTTGCAGCCTCATCTTGCGATGACATTTCTACGAATCCAAAACCTTTTGAACGACCAGACATCTTGTCCATAATAATCACAGCGGAAACAACGTTTCCAGCCTGCGCGAAGAGCTCTTTTAGAGCGCCTTCTTGGGTGCTGTAAGGGAGTCCCCCTACATATAGCTTTGTAGCCATTTTCTTTACTTCTTCCTTTTTTCCCGCTTCGAGCGGGACCCCGCCAAAGGCGGTGGTAATAAAAAGGACAAAAAACTATTTATAAACGTAGAAACTCCATTTCGCTAAATGAGACCCTACCCAAAAATAATACCATATATAAAATGAAATGCAATTACTTGTTGAATGTAGGTTGACTTGAATTTGAAGAATATAGATTGAATATAAAAAATCAAATTGTGCACATTTACGCTATAGCGTATATCTGCACAATTCTTTAATATACAATATATGGTAGGTTAAGGGATTTTTAAAATTTTAAAAATTGAGTAGAAATAGAGACGGACTAGTAGCTTTCGCTAACCAGTCCGTTTAGGTCCAACTTTCGCGTGGACATGCAGAATCGAGTTCGTAAACTCAATCCGATGAAACTTAGATCTTTTTCGGCATGGTCGTCCATGCCCCCTTCTTCGCGCTGCTCTTGAGACAGGTCTCGATGAAGGCGATGCCCATCCAACCGTCCACGACATTCGCATACTTCGCGCCGTCACAGCAGAAGTTATCGCCGGCCTTCCACTTCCGGACATCGGCTTCGAACGAGCGATGCAGTCGCGCGAAGGCATCGTGGAACGCTTCGGGGTGGCCTGGCGGAATCGTCGGCTCGGACATGAGATCGACCGGCAGATCCTTGGGCAGGAAGCCGTCACCTCCGACCACTGCGCCACGCCAATAAACGCGATCAGGCTGACCCGGTAGCAAAATGGTGATGCTCTCCGGCTCTTCCTGGTGCCAGCGCAAGCTACCCTTGGTGCCGGCGATGAGAATGCCGAGGTCGTTCTTGTGCCCGTGGCAAATCTGCGAGGCGCGCACGAGGGCCTTGCCGCCGTTGGAGAGATTGCAGTAGATCGTGAAGTGGTCGTCAATCGGACGGCCTTCCACGAACTTCTCAAGCTGGGCGCTGACTTGCGTCACATCAAGCCCGGTCGTGTAACGAAGTTGCATGAGCGCGTGAGTGCCGATGTCGCCACCGCAACCGGAACCGCCGGCGCGCTTTGGATCGACGCGCCACGAAGCCTGCTGATTGCCGGTCGCTTCGAGCTTAGTCGCGAGCCAACCTTGGATGTAATAGCTGTCCACCCAGCGAATAACCCCGAGCAAACCGTTCTGCACGATATAGCGGGAGAGACGGCTCGTCCAGTGACCGAGGTAGGTGTGAGCCACGCCGAACGGCACGCCCAGCTTGCGCGAGGTCTTCACAAGTATCGCTGCTTCCTTCGTATTCATGCAGAGTGGTTTCTCGCAGAACACCGCGATGCCGGCCTTCATGGCCTTCATGGCGGGATCGAAATGAACGAAGTTCGGCGTAACGATGAGGACATAATCCAACTTCTGATCTTCGGGCAATGTCTTGTTCGTCGCGATCATTTCGTCGTAGGAACCGTATCCCTTGATCGGATAAGGCCACTTGGCGGCTTCCTCCATCGCAATCTTCGGATCGGGATGAAGTGCGCCCGCCACAACACGGCGGGTGCCGTCAAAGTGAATTGCTTTTTGATGAGGATGGACGATGAAGGCGCCTTTGCCTCCACCTACCAGCCCGACATTTAACGGACGGGGCGAATTTGCCATAGTCTGTTGTCTTTCTTTCTATTGTTTTATTTGTCTCCAAAAGCTGTTTAGCCCCCAGAGTGGAACTATTAAATTTTCAATTCCGAAATCTGTATATCATAAAAAATGCAAAAAGAAAAGGCCAGCGAGAAACCCGCTGACCTGATCGATGTAGAAAGTATTTATTTGACCGTAGGATTTCCAGCCTACGTTATCCCCGGTTCGCTGGGTGCGGGAGAATTACTTCTCCGATAGTGTAACCGGCGTGGCTTCATTGTAGTTGCCATCCCATGGCGGATAGAACTGATTGCCAACTGGCCAGCCATCAAACGACAGCTTGACCCAATAGCATTGACCCAGTTCAACGGGAAAGTCCACCCACGATTTGTTGACCATCGCCATCCACTGAGCCGTGCTGGATGGTGAACCATATCGCCAAATAGATGCCCCAGACGGAATCTGGGCAATCGAAACACCTGATCCGTCGCTACCATCCGACACCATTCGAAGGCCGGAGACTCTCATTGTTTCAGCCGTGATGGGAATGGACAACAATTGACCCACTGGATTGATGTTGAGCCTAGACTCCTCCAACGACACAATGATGTGAGCTCGATTCGTGTCGCGAAAAGTTCGCGTGCCAATCGCCGAGACATCACCGACAGCCATAACAACCGTCGTCGGAATGATTCGCTTTCCGCCGTTTAAGCGATGAGCAACTTCCGTACCGTTGCAGAGGGTCACCCGAATCTCGCCGAACTTCTTGGCGAAGTAGTTTAGGAAACGGATTCTTCCGTTCCAAATGTCCCACTCCTTAGAAGAGTAGTAACGAATCGGATTGTTGTTTGCGTCGCGTTCGATGATTTCAAATCGTCGAACACCATCAAAAGGAACCCAACTCTCTGAACTCATCTCCAAGACAATATTCAAGACATTGCTGGATACGCCGTTTTGTGGAGGCGCAATGGGACTCTTGTCATAGCCATAGAACAAATTGTTCCCAGCTGTATTATAAAGCCCCACCTGAAAGTTGACCGTGTCGCTCGGATAGAGCACACTCAAGGTCAACTGATTTGTTTTGATGATGCCAAAGACTTCTTCGACATCCACGACACCGTTCGTCGGCGTGTATTGAATCCACACATCCGACCGGAGATTCGTCGAAGAGTTGATACTCGACGACGCCCATCCGAACATGCCAATTTGGGAGACTTGCTCCCAGAAACTGGCATTGATGTCCGTCGCGTCGCCGATCGGCAACTGATCTGGAATCACCGGCGACTCAGAGATGCAGACATTACTGGCGCAAGATTGTCCGTTGATGGGCGAGAAACCACTCGTCTGGCAACCACATCCCGGAATAGTCTCAACGACCCCACACCCCCCGCCATCACCTCCACCACCCATCGAGGACGAAGAAGAATTTTGGGCGTTGAGGTTTAAGCTCGTCATGAGCATCATCGCCATTCCAATGGCGGTGAGAAAGTTTCGAATGTTCATTTTCGTCTGTGTTTTTTGTTTGTTGTTTTTTATTGCTGGTGAGCCTTCTTCGCTTGCTCCCTGAGCTCGCGAAGTTGGGTCTCACCACCCGTTATCGCTACCGAACCCGTCGGTGGCGAAAGTTTTTGGTTTGTGTTGACCGTCAGGTTCGCCCCAACGACCAACTTATAACCACTGTCGTTCGTTGTAACAAACTCCCACACCCTCGGCACCACAACGGGTGGCGCCTGCGGGGTTGGGGTTGTCTGCGTCACCTCCGCCGTCGCCGGTGGAGTTTCCATCGTCGTCGACGGAATGTTTGGCGAGAAGAGGATAAACAAAAGCCAAATAGACAAAAACGACGAAAGAATAAACAGTACTGATCTTAGTTTTTTCATAACTACTCTCCGATTGTCTGCATGTCCATAATCACACGCTTCTCTGTGACCTTTCCACACACGCGGAAGGCCTAGAAGCCTTGTAAAACTTATGCGATTTTCAAAGGACATAAACGAAAAAAGACTCTAATGCGAGCCTCTCTTGTTATATACTTATGTGAAGTATAGCATAGTCAACCCTAAAAGTCAAGGGGGTTTTATTCTTTCTCCTCTCCTATTATCCCAGAATTTAAATCTTTTATAATGTTTTCTATCCCCCCTTCCATTATTTTTGGCAAATTGTGCCAAGACTTTTTAATGCGATGGTCTGTCACCCTGTCTTGCGGAAAATTATAGGTGCGAATCTTTTCTGATCTGTCGGCTGTGCCTATTTGGTCTTTTCTTTCACCAGCATATTTTTTTGCTTCTTTTTCTTCTTCTAATTGCTGAAGTTTGGCAGTCAGAATAGCCATGGCTTTTTCACGATTGGCGAGCTGGCTTCGTTCATTTGTAGAACGCACATCGAGGCCAGTCGGCTTGTGAATTATTCGCACAGCCGTCTCCACTTTATTCACATTCTGTCCGCCCTTGCCACCAGAACGAGAATATTCCATCTCAAATTCCGACGGGTCGATTTTTATTGAAACTTTTTTTCTAATTGGCAACACCGCCACCGATGCAGTAGAAGTATGTATCCTGCCATTCTTTTCTGTCGCTGGCATTCTCTGCACTCTGTGCACGCCGGTCTCATAACGCATTTTATTGTAAATATCTTTACCTTTTATTTCAAAAGAGGCTTCTTTGTATCCATTCAAATCGCTTTTGGATTCATAGTTGACCCTCCAAGTCCAACCTTGCGTCTCTGAAAATTTCTCATACATATGGGCAAGCTCCCACGCAAACAAAGAGGCCTCATCGCCCCCTGCACCAGCGCGAACTTCAAGCACTATTTCATTCGTCATTTCGTCTTCCACTTTTTCTTTATTTAAAATTTCTTGCACTTGTTTTTCTATTCTCTCCCGCTCTTCCTGAATAAATTTTAGTTCCTTGGATGCCATTTCATGTAAACTATCATCCCCCGCGAGCATCTCCCGCACTTCAGCTTCCTCGCGAGACAGTTTTTCCAGCATGGTCGCCAGATAATTCGTATTGTGATTTTTCTTTAGTTCTTCTATGTCTAAGCTCATATAAATTAAATTATAAATTACAAAAACTCGTTGAGGCATAGCTTTTTAGGGGGTTTGCCGAATGACGGTGAGGCAACTTCAGGATTTTTTAAGCTTCAAAAAATCCGTACCCTAAAAAAGCTGTGCCAAAAAAGAGTTTTTGTTTATTTTTTGGTTTTAAGAGCAGATGCGGCTTTACGTTTGTTGAAACGATCCACGCGTCCAGCAGTATCCATTATTTTTTCATTGCCAGTATAAAAAGGATGACATTGACTGCAAATTTCCATTGAGATAGAAGGTAGAGTGGAACCAACTTCAAAAATCGCCCCACAGGCGCAAGTGGCTTTTGTTTTTATATCATATTTTGGATGTATGTCTTTTTTCATCCCTTAAACATTATCACGAATTTTATTTTAAAGCAAATCTATATTGGCTTGAATAATATTTTTAAGATCCATTACGCCAGTATGTTTCTTATTGGTGCTATATGAACAAGAATTACCTCTAGTACCAAAATATTGACAAGCGGCTTTGTGTTGAGCGCTGGCACTATTACCCACAGCTCCCAGATCTGTTAAATACATTGCTGAAGCCATAAAAGCATCTCTAGGATTCCAAGGATTAGCATCATATCCTAAAAGATTTTTGAGACGAGTTTCAAATCCTTTCCATGTGGAAGGAATAAATTGCGCCGGTCCCATTGCGCCACCCCAACCAAAAGCGCTTCCATCTTTACTATAAACTGGTTGCCAGCAAGAAACTCGTGTAGTATTGAAGTTTAGATTAAGTTTATTAACAATATCTAAAAATGGTGGAATATCACGAGTGGGGTGCATTACCCTAATTTGTAGACTTCCTGTATTTACCCCCTGCCCGCTTCCAGTATTAGTATCTGTTAAATAACACAAGCCAACATTTGCACCAAGATTACTTTCTTTAGTAAAGATTGCGAGTAGAAATGCTGGATCAATATTAAATTTAACTTTTGCTTCATTGGCATACTGTAACGCTGTGCCAAATTCAATTTTTTGAGAAATGCCGCCCAAAGGAAACAAGGCGCTGCGAATTTTGTCCGCTTGAATTTTTTTCTGCGCGGCTAGAGTTGCATATTCCGCTTCTTTATTTTTAGAAATAGCCAAGAGCTCTTTTTTATTAGCCTCAGATTTTGCAATAGTTTTCTGAGCGCTTTCTAATTCTGCCTTCGCGTCTGTTTCAGCGTCTTGTTTCTTTTCAAGATCCTTTTTTGCAACTTCGTTTTCCATCTTTATCCCTCGAATAACATCCACAGATTCTTTTACTGCTTTTTTAATTGAATCATAAGATTCTAAATCGCTATAAAAATTCGAAACACTATCGTCGGAGAGAATCAGATGGACCATAGTTTGATTATCAAATTCATTTGTATTTCTAAGAAGTTGGGCTAGAGATTCATGTTCTCGATCTATTTTCAGAGAAAGCGATGTGATCTGATTGATCTTCTCTGTTATATTTACTTTCAATTGGGCAATAACCAAAGCTCTAGCTTTGATTTTTGCTTTTAGGGCGTTGATCTGACTAGTCAGATAGTCCACGTCTCCCTTGAGCGAACCGGTCTGTTTTTGTTGTTCCTTTTGTTGATTTAATAAAACCGCAAGCTGAGCTTCTATTTGAGCAAGTTCGGTTCTGCAATAATCTTTTTCAGATTGCGTAGAAGATGTATTGAGAGAGAGGCAGTCAAAACCAGCATTTGCCTGAGACGCAAAAAAGAACCCAAAAATAAAACTTGATAAAACAACAAGAGCCATGATCATTCTCGCAATCATAGCTCTATTGTAACATAAATTGAGTAAATTTTTCTACTTTTTCTCCGTTTTCTTTTCAGCTTTTTCTTCTTTAACTGGCGCAACGCCTTCCGCCGAAACTCCCTCTTCTCCTGTCTGCGCAGACAGGTCTTTCTTGCCTTTCTTCTCAACCTCAATAGCGGACAAATCAGGAGCGACAACAACTTCTTCTTTTTCTTCCACTTGGGCGACAACAGATGCCACGATATCACCACCGCCTGTAATCACTACAACTCCAGTTGGCAATTTTATATCAGAAACAATTATATTATTTTCCAGTGTTTCAAGTTTTGATATATCCACGCTGAGATTATGTGGTAAATTGGCTGGCAAAGCTTCGACTTCAATTTCGTGAAGCACTTTGACAAGATTTCCTATTCCACTCTTAACAGCGTTTGATATTCCTTCGAAAACGAGTGGCACCTTCACGCGTATTTTCTTTTTCATGTCTATAGCTAAAAAGTCTACGTGTATCGGTTCATCCGTTACTGGATCAACTTGCACTTCGTGTATAAGCACATCAATATCTCCACCAACCATCCCTATCTTGACAGCAGAAGATTCCCCAGCTTCTCTCCAAACTTTCTTAAATTCGATATTGGGAATAGAAATAGAAGTGGTCTCTTTGCCTGCTCCATAAAACACCGCCGGTATTTTGCCAGATTTTCGAAGCGCCCCCAACTTTATATCCAAATTTCTTTTATCCGCTTTGATTATAAACATAAAAACAGTATATATAAAAAAATAAAAAAAGCAACATAAATAACAACTTCTTAAACTTTATGAGAAGCATCATGTTCTGACGCAATATGTTTTGCTATATATTCTTTTGTGCCACCCATAGAAACTGTGGGAACTTTTTTACCAGGATTAAAGATATTTTGGGGATCAAAAATTTTCTTAATTTCCGCAAAAATTTTAATTATTTCTTTTGAATATATTTTATTTAAGTAAGGTGTGCGAATTATACCATCATTGTGTTCAGCGGTGGTCGAACCATGATACTTCGCCACAAGATCATAGACTGATTCACTGAGTTCCATTATGGTTTTTGCCACATCAGAACGCTTGAAATCCATTAAAGGAATAATATGAAAATTGCCATCTCCGGCGTGACCCGCCAATGTAAATGCCAAATCATATTTGTTTAAAACATTATTTAATTCAGGAAGAAATTTTGGCAAAAATTCTGGACGGACAATGATGTCATCGATAAATGGAGCTGTGCGTTTGCCTTTCACATGTTTTCTTAATAATTCAAAACTTTCTCTTCTTATGTCCCAATACTTACTTGCTTCTGTTTCAGAACTGGCAATACGAGTTTTAAGTTTAAAAATTTTTATTCTCTTTACTAACTCCTGACATTTTTTTTGTATTTTCTCTTCATTGTCCCCAGCAAATTCAGCTAAAATAATTAATTTCGGAAAATTATTAGTCGATATCATAAAAAATTCAGGCAGGAAACTCCACATAAACTTAATCATTCCAAAAAATCCTTTATTCTTTAAAAAATCCGGAAAAAATTTGATCGCCAATTTCATCGTTTTGTCATCATACGTTTCAAGTGTTTCCGGACTTAGTGATAAAATTTCATCTACCAAATGACCGAGTATTTTTATATCTTTAACAAAAATAGCCACTAGTTTTGAATATTTATTATCCGGTATCAGCTTGAAAGTAATTTCTGTAACGATACCCAAAGTCCCCTGAGAGCCAACCAAAAGTTTATTAAGATCAAAAATAACATCATTCGGGTTTGCAAGATTTTCGAGCCTTCGCCCTCGGAGACCTAGGACAGGGAACCCACGACTCTTAAAATCTTGCAAACCCGAATTCCGTAACACATTCCAAATATAATAGCCGGCGGAATTTTTACTAACGTTTGGTTTAGCATGTTTTATTTCTTCTTTATTTTTATTTATCAATTCAAAAATATTTTTATAAATATTTCCCTCAAAATCATTTTGAGCAATTTTTTTATTTAATTCATTTCTGGTAAGCGGTTTGACAACATATTCATTACCGTCAGAAAAAATAACTTTCGTTTCTAAAATATAATCTTCGGTTTTTCCATATTTTAAAGTTCTCTCTCCTGCGACATTATTGCCAAACATTCCGCCCATCGCGTTTAAACTTTTTGAAGCCGTATAACAAGGCAAAATCAAACATTTTTCTAAAGTTAGTTTTTCAAAATCTCGATAAAACATTCCGGGCTCCACAGTTGCGTAAGACGGAACTAGTGGATAATTATCCAACTTTCCTATTTTATTTTGTTTTTTCTTATTTAAATAAGTTGAACTATCGATAGGTAATGGTCCACCGATTAATTTATTCATGTGCTTTGTGAAATCTAAAATGATAGATTCGCCAATAGCCCCGCCAGACATATCCGTCCCAGCACACCTAGCAGTGATAGAAAGTCCAGCTAGATCTTGCCTAGTAGAATTTTCATTCACCCATTTCACTAGATTCTTTATGTCTTCTCTATCTTTTGGAAAAACAACAATTTTTGGTCGAACTTCTAAAAGACTCGCATCATGAGAATATTTCAAAAGCGTTGCCTCACTATCATCTATCTCTCCCTTAAAAAATTTTTGAATTTCAGCTTTCATATTTATATTGACCAACACTGGCTAAACTATTATTTTGAGCGACTTGTAAAAGAAGTTTTTGCGCGCCTGCAACATCACTCGGATTTTTAGCCCAAGATTGCAAAGCAGGATTCTGAATAGCTCGGCCGTAAGAAAACGTCAAAGGCCAAGGCAAGGGACCCATATTGTGCATTGCATTTAGATTTTTGGTCGCTTCGGCATCGTCCTGTCCGCCAGAAAGAAAAACAATGCCACCGATTTCATTTGGCACTTTTTCTTTAAGACATGTGATGGTGTTTTGGGCTATTTCTATATGAGATACAGCAATCTTCGCATCTTTCCCCGGAATCACCATACTTGTTTTTAAAATCATTCCTGGAATAAAAATTCCAGCCTTTTTTAATTCCCCAAAAACTATTTGTAAATTTTTTGCAGTCACTTCGTAACACTTTTTGATATCATGATCCCCATCTATCAAAATCTCTGGTTCAACAATCGGCACAATGTCATTTTCTTGGCATAATTTTGCATACTTTGCAAAAATTATCGCATTTTCTCTCATGCAATCTTCCGATGGAATATTTTCTCCTATATTATAAACCGCGCGCCATTTCGCAAAAGTCGCGCCTAATTTTTTATATTGTTTTAATCTTTCTTCCAACCCATCTAATCCTTTGGTTATTTTCTCTCCAGTATGTAGAGAGAAATCTGTGGTTCCAGCATCAACTTTAACACCAACTTCTATCTTTTTTGATTGCAGAACAGAAATAAAATCTTCATTATTTTTTGTTTTTTGCCTAATTGTTTCATCAAAAAGAATATATCCAGAAATATATTTTTCTATACCCGCCACAGTGACTAGGAGTTCGCGATACTCTCGACGTTTTTCTTCTGTTGTCGGAACTCCAAGTTTTAAAAAGCGTTTATCACAGGTAGGGATACTCTCATCTATAGCCAAAATTCCTTTTGGCGACATCATTAGACGTTTTACTGTATTAATTAAAATCTCTTGATTCATTTCAATTTTATTTTAACAAATCTATTAAAACTTGCTTTGTAACTGCCGGATTAGCAGAACCCTTGGTTTCTTTCATTATCTGACCGACGAGAGACATCAGCGCCTGCTCCTTGCCACCCTTATAGTCTGCAACAACTTTCTGATTAGCATCAATAATTTTTTGGGCAATCGTCTTGAGAGCGTCTATATCGCTACTCTGAAGTAAATTTCTTTCTGTGGCCATTTTGAGAGGCGATTCGTCTTTTACCACTATCATCGCTAATAAATCTTTTGCCACACGAGAAGAAATTTTGTTTTCCGTAAATAAATTCACAAGTTCCGCAAAATTTACAGCAGACGGAAGCAAGGCTTCAGTTTTTACCTTCTTGATACCTAAATAATCAGAAGTAATAAAATTAGACGCGACTTTTATTTTTTCTCTATTTGTTAGAATTAGAGCGATAGCAGAAAATCTAGCACCTAGCTCTGGATCATTTATATAAATTTCTATATCTTCATCTTTTATCCCAAAATCATTCTTGTACCTTAATCTTTTTACCACTGGCAATTCTGGCAACTCTTTTTTTATTTCTTTTAAATCAAAAGCTTCGTGGAGTTTTAGTTTTGGCAAATCTGGCTCTGGAAAATATCTATAATCTGCACTTCCCTCTTTTTTTCTTTGGGAAAATGTTTTTTGTTTGCTATCATCCCAACCACGAGTTTCTTGCACTATCTCTTCAGCCTTTCCCTCTTCGTGCAACTCTTTCATTCTTTCGAGCTCGTATTTTATAGCTCGCTCAACACTTCTGAAAGAATTCAAATTTTTTACCTCTACTTTTGTGCCTAATTTTTTTTGATCTGGAGAGATAGATATGTTAGCTTCCACTCGCATTTCACCTTTTTCCATATTCGCTTCTGATACACCCAAATACCAAAGCAAAAGCTGAAACTCTTTGGCGAATTTAGTGGCGCCAAGAGCAGCGTCTTCTTCACTTTCAAAAGTAGTCGCTTCGGTCACAAGCTCCATTAAGGGCACACCTGCGCGATTGAAATCTATGAGAGAAAAATCTCCACGGTCATGCTTGTTGTTTGAGAT
>CAYIOX010000009.1:0-20396 GCA_964365245.1 uncultured Candidatus Saccharibacteria bacterium | reverse complement strand
CACGACGCTCTTCCGATCTAAATTATGGAAAAAGAAGAGATTAAAAATTTAATAAGAGAATTGATTGAAAAAACCAACATAAAGATAAATGAAATTTCTATTGTTGAAGACAGCCCCAAAAATATATGGGTTTCAGTTTCAGTTGGCGAACCCCACTTTTTTGTTTCATCTGACGGCGAGGGGTTGTATGCTTTAAATCATCTGGTCCATAGGATTATTGAAGCCAAAACTCCCAGAGATAAAAAAACAAAAGATGGGTTTTTAGACGCGCCTATGGCGCAATCCGGTTTAGGTATTATTATTGATGTCAATGGTTTTCAAAAAAAACGAGTAGAGAATATTCGCGCGATAGCTCATATGATGGGAGAACGAGCTCGATATTTCAAATCAAGTATTGAAGTGGACCCAATGTCAGCCTTTGAACGCAGAATTGTGCATGAATTTTTATCTAATGCGACTGATCTAAAAACTGAATCAACGGGTATGGGTAACACTCGCCGAGTAGTTATTAAGTATGTTGGAGAAGAAAAAATATAGAACCTAACTTTTTTCGGTACGGATTTTTTGAAGCTTAAAAAATCCTGAAGTTCTCGGCTCGTCAGCCTCGAAACCCCTTCAAAAGTTGGGTTCTGTATTTTTTATTTAAGATCCATTTTCCAGAGAAAATCATCTTTTTTATTTACAAAAAATAAATAATTTTCACCTTCATCTAAAGCAAGTTTTATTCCATCTACTTCCTCCCCTTTTGCAATCATAACTGGGTCTAAAATCATCGTAGCATTTCCGGTTTTTACGTCTATCTTCCAAAATTGATCATTAAAAGACACTACTCCTTGATACCAAGCGTCTGGATATTCGCTAAAGTTGATTTCTTTGGGTATGGCGCAATAAATGGCGTCGCTTGCCTTACCCCAAACACATTTTTCTGGCAATGTTTTCACCGCTAGCGCGTCGGAATTTTTTGTGTCCATGTGGTAAATGTTTAGCGACAAACTGCTATTACCGTAAAGAACCAATTTTCCGCTCGGACTTTCGAACGTAGTCAATCCATTTATATCACCTAATATTTTCGTTAAATTTTTACCGGTTCCATTCATGCTATACATATACCCAGGAATATTCGCGGAAGGTTTGGTGGTGAGAGTGATGGTGTCACCCTTTGGCCAAAATGAGAGCCATTCTGTAAAAGGAGAATCGAATATTTGGATTTTTTTATTGTTTGAAAAATTTAAAATCGCGCCTATCATACTATTTCCTGAATTAGAATTATTTCCGCTTTCAAATAAATAGAATATTTTAGAACCGTCCAATGATAAACTGAGGTCTTTAATATTGTTGGGCAAGAAAGTTCCCTTGATTTCATTATCCTCTGTTGTGTCTCCTCCTAATAATTCTCTTGGCAAAGCGCCGACAAAAGTTTCTATGGTTGCTCCATCTTCTTTTAGATATCGCATGATTACCGATTCTCCGCGATTGCCGAAACGCGCTTCATACACTTTAGGTATTGTGGTTGTGGAAAATTTTCGTTCTTCTATTTTATCTGCAAAAGTTTGATAAATATTTCCAGTGGCTTTTTCCACATACCTTAAAGCGGGCGCAAATTCGGTTGGAGGCGGAGTCGGTTTTTTGTTCACTTTTGGCGTTGAGATTTCGGCAGATGGAGTTATTGGCGCTATTGCTGGCACATTTTTTAATCTTTCCTTGATAAAGACTGTAAAACCCGCCACAGGCATGCTCGAAACCTTGTTTAATTTTGTTTGAGGTGTTTCCACTACTGTGTTCGGTTGATAGTTTGGAGTATTTACAACGGGTGTCGTTGGGGTTGGATTTTTTGGTTCTGTGTTCCATAATAAATTAAATTTTGAAAAGAAATTTGTGTCTATGTTTCCATCTGTCGGCCCCATTGTTTTTTGACGAAAATATAAAAATCCAAAAATGGTAATTATAGCCAGACTCAGAATTATTATTAGAAGTATAAGATTTCTTTTTGACATTGATTTGTTTAATTAACGAGGCTTAGGCGTCCATTTTCCTCCAGCCGCAACACAGGCACCCTCATATGTGTATTGCGGATAGCTACAGGTTCCGGTTCCGACAGCTCCAGGAAGAGGGACGGCTGGTATAACTTTTGGTCCTGTTGGTGTCCACGTGGCTCCCGCTTGTTCACATAATTCTTTTGTTGCCAGCTCATGATCGCTACAATTTTCCCCATTATTTTCTCCGATTATAATTGTATTTGGTATTTTTGGATTACTATTGAGCAAGTCTGGATTTATCGTGTAAAGAAGCGCGTAAGCGCCGAGAGCTATCAGAAGCCCCAAGATTGCGTGCATTATTCTCTCCTTGCCTGCTTCTTTGGTGTGTGAAAGCTCGCTTGTCATATATTCCAGTCCGCCTACTATGATCATTATCACGGATAAAACCGCGCATAAGCCAATAAACAATTTTATCATTGGATTTAGATAGCTACCTAAGCCACCTGTGGTGTTCACATTTGTTTGCATTTTATTGGTGCCAGGATCAGGCAATGGGGCTAAAAGTTGATAGTTTGTGTTTGATGTTTCTACTGCTTGTGTTTTAACTAGTGGACTAAAAAGTCCGACCAGAATGATTAAGATTAAAATGTATTTTATGTGTTTTATCATGTTTTTTAATTTTTTAAAATTCTATATTTATTTCTTTATTGGTCGTTTGAAAAATTTTATATTTATTTTCAATATTGAGTCTCAATTTTGACGTTCCGTGCGTTCCTTCCTGCGCCTGAAGGGGCATTAGATTTTTTCTTGGGCTTCTTAAACTTACCGGACTATCATTGATGAACCAATTCCATATCAGCGCTGGGTTTTGTATCTCTTTTGGTGAAATGAAATAAGGCATTGCTTCTATCACTTCCCCTTCTTGTATTCTATGCGAGTCAATGAGCGCGTTCTGCCAAATTGTTCCGACATTAGCGTCATTTTTATAGAATAATATTTTTGGCTCTGTCATTCTTATGTCAATGTTTGCACTAGACGAATATTTTTGGTCTGTGGTCGATGCTGTTACTGATATATTGTTTGAATCTTCTAAATAATCATTGGTGTAAATAAAGAAGTTTTTACCATAACCCGAGCCGTCCACATTGTTAGTATAATCCTTTTTCCAATAATAAGTCATGTTTTGCGGAGAAATATTACCAGAACCGCTTTTTACTTCGGGCATAGCCACCACTTTCACTTCGCTGTCAGGCGTTGGTAGAGCCCTGCCACGATAAAATGGCGGAACGAATGAATCATTCGCTTGCCAAAGCAAAACCATTACGGAAGGTTTTATTACTATTTTGGTGTTTATCGCGCCGTCCGGCAGAGATATTGTCGCCATGACGTTCATTTCTGCTCCCATAGCTGGCGCTGTTGTGGAAAATGACTTTTTCCCGATTCCCGAGGCAACTGTTTTTCCATTTATGGACCATGATATAAGGACACTGTCTAAATTGTTCTGGTAACTTTTTAGAGTAATATTTGTTTCTTCATGCGGGTTTGGGTTGGGGGGCGTTATGTCAACCAAAATGCCTCCGGAGGATTGAGCCTTCGCGTTATGTGTCGGGATAATTGCGAATACTGTAAATATGATGATTAAACACAATAATGAAAGTCTAAATTTCATAATTTAATTATATCACATCTATTTCACAGCCATCTCTTTTGCTTCCTCTTCTTCTTTTGCTTTTTTGTTTAACAATATCTGCGAAGGGTCGCTGGTGATTATCTGATCTTCTATGTAAGAAGAGATTATTTTTATTGCGACATGTTTTAGACCGGCAAAGAATATACCCTCTCCTACACTTGATTCTAAAAGAAGATACTTTTCTTCGTCAGTAAGGTTGAAAGTTTTTTGCAAAATGTCTATTGTGGTTGGTGATTGTTTTAATAAAAGCTGAATGGAGGAGTTGGTGATTATGGGCACACCGTAGGAAGATTTCATGAAATCAGCCGCGTCTTGAGTGATGGTTGAAAGACCCAGATAATATTTCCTGCCTCTTTTGGCGATAGAATAGAGAAAAGAAGCGGTGTCTTCGGATTTCATCATCCACCAAGCTTCGTCCACGACCAATAAACGCTTCTTTAAATTCTTCCTTATCGCATTCCAAATGTAGTGCATGATTATATACATTGCAACCGGTTTTAGTTCATCTTCCATATCACGAACTGAAAAAACTATAAATTTTTTATTAATATCCACATTGCTGGGCCTGTTTAAAAAAGTTGCCCAAGAACCCTTGGTGTATTTTGCCAAACGCGAGATGATGGAATCGCTCCCATCCATCCCCCCGAGCACCATTTCAAAATCAGACAGGAGCGGGGGCTCAATATTTGAAAAATCTGATTCGGGGGTAATGTCTTTTATGGCATAAGTTTCTGAAATAGCTCGATCCACCATTGAATCTTCTTCGGGCGTGAGTCCTCCCAACATCAATCGGAAAAGTCCGACCAGATTGATGATGTTTGATCGCAAGACATCTTCGGCCGTTTCGTCTTCGCGTGGTATGGGCAAATCAAAAGGGTTCATATGATGATCTGAAGAAAGAGAAATGTTAAAATATCGCCCGCCCACTGCTTCCGCCAGAAATTCGTATTCCTTTTCTGGGTCTATGACTATCACATCAATGTCAAACATCAAAGAGCGAAGAATTTCCAATTTTGTGGCGTAAGATTTTCCGGAACCTGATTTGGCGAAGGTTACCGAGTTGTAATTCTCTAAGCTGAATCTGTCGAAGATAACGAGAGACGAGTTGTGCCTGTTGATGCCATAGAGGATGCCTTTATCAGAAGTCAAATCAAAAGAGATGAATGGAAAAACGCTTGAAAGCGGTTCGGAATTTAATTTTTGGTGAATATTCAAGATGTCGGTGTTTGTCGGTATGACGCTTTTAAAACCGGTTTCTTGTTGAAAGAGGGCAGGCTTGATGTATATTAGTTTTGATTCCAAGATTGATTTTATTTCATTTTCAATTTTGAAAAGTTCTAGATCGTTGTCGGCGTAAATGGTGATATAAATGCCGACATCAAACATTTTCTCTTGCGCTTGGATCAAGCTGTCGCGCAATCCTTCCAAGTCTTGATAAGAAGTGTCGAGCATGGGATCGCGCACCATGCCTTTTCCTTCGCGCATGTTTATTTGACTTTGCACTTCGGCGACCTTTTTTTGAAATTGTCGCAACATCAAAGATGTGTCGATCGGATGAATAAAAATGGAGATGTCGAAAACTTTATCCAAGTTGATTATCGGCGAGAACCAATTATCGGTCAAATATCTCGGATAAGACATTATAAAAAATGTGCGAGCGATCTTGTCGCCCAGATTGATGGATTTTGCTTCGATTTTAAGCGCGGAAGGTGCTATCACGTCTTGGAGTTCCATGCTGGCTGATTCATATATTTGTTCCGGCAAGACTGCCAAAATCGAAGCATTGATATCGTCAGCTTTTGAGTTCGCTCCTATTTTTTTAAATTTATCGAAAATTCCCATATATTTTTTATTCTAATCGTATTTTTCCCTCCACTTCTCCCGGATTAAAGACCTTATAAAACACCTCAATGACTTCTTCGGTGCCGAGTTGAGCTGATTTTATGCCACAACGACTAAGTCCTTGCTGTATCACATTTACCCTCTCTTCCAATTGAGATCTTTTTTCTTCAAAATCTTCTTGATTTGCCATTTTCACCTCCGCTTGGCTTTTTTTTGAAAAAAATCTTTTTAATATTCCCGAATCTGATTTTAAAACAGTATGGGTGTATGGAACTACCACAAAAAAGCTCTTGGTCATTATACTTACACTCTCGGTAAAATTCTTAATGAACTCTATATATTCTTTTGTTTGTAATTTAAGCAGAGGCTCACTTTGCACCTTCATTCTGTCTTCCAGAAGCAAAAGATAAGGCCGTATATCCAATCTCCTTGATTGGACTGATATTTGAATGGCAAAATCCAAGGTATTGAGAAAACTTTGGAATTGAAATATGGTCGCTTTTTGCTCCTCGTTTGATTTTAAAGATAAATTGACGGAATTTGCCAAGATGATTGCTCGCAGTCCGCCGTCTTTTAGGGTGATTATTCCATCACGGACTTCTTTGATTGGCACAAATTCTTGAGTTGCTTTTGCGTTTAAAGTCATCCCGTTAGAAGCAGGTCGCGGTCAATATGTCGCGATTTAGCTTTGTTAAATTATTAATTTTTATTTTTCTTGTTAACATCATATATGTTTTTAAAACTGCGACCGCGGCTTCTAACGGGATTGATTATTATGCTTATTTAAATCCAAAACATCGAGACTCCAAGCCAGATCTCGCAGTCTATTCCCTCCCAACCTTACCATATTTCTGTTTATTACACTTTGTTCGCTTGTCGCCTTATTTGGCGTTTCTGTTTTATTTTTGCGTCTTTTCCAAATATAAAGTTTGCTTTGGAAAGAATAATTGAATGCCGATTCGATCATATCGATGAAAGGTTTGCCACCTGGTCGGAAGCGAGCGAGCGCTATTGCCAATCCTGCTACCGCCAAGATTGGTATGGCGCCCAAAATTAACCCCAACAGTTTGTAAAGTATAAAACACAGGCCTGCCCCGCCCGCCAAATACACAAACTCTTTAAAAGTAAATGGGCCGAATATTTTGTCTTCTATGTCTAAAAATTGTGGAACTTTAAACTGCATAGGGATATTATACTTCAAAAACCCTCTACTTTCTAATTTCTTATTCTGGGATTTCTCGGTAAGGATCTATTTTTGCGTTTTTTATCGTGTTGTTGTCGTTTATGTTGGTGTTTTTTGTGATATTTTCCAATGTGTGTTCCGTTTTTACCGTCGGAATTTTAACAAAGCCAGAAAATTTTTGCGCCAAGATCGGAGGAACTTCGCCTTTGATTTCCAATTTTTCCTCTTGCATCTGTGTTGAAGATGTTGGTGGAAAATTGGGAGTGATTTCTTTGCTGATTTCTTCTGCTACAGTTGTTCCATTATTTTCTATTTTATTTGCAAAAACCTTCTTTCTTTCGGTGTTTTTGACCAGTTCTTCTCTTATCTTTCTAAAAACCAGATTATTCATTTCATTTACCAATTCATTCGCGACTACTTTGGAAATTCCCATTCTTTTTTCCAATTCTTTCGGATAATCTTCCACTCTGACAAGCCCACACAGCACTAATTCTGTTTCGAGCTCGAGCTCGCCCAGTTGCTCAAAGGTGTATCCCTTTTTTGCTCGCAGTTCTAATATGGATGTTTTCCAATCCACAGCGCTGATGGCATTTATGGTTTCTAAAGGCAGTTCCCTTTTGGCTTTCTCTATTTTTATTTGCAGTAAATCTATTGTTTCGTCTGTCATATTATTTTTTTTGTTATTTTATAAACTTTCCACTTAAAAATCTACTACAGGGCTAATTTATCTTTTATCTCTTTCAAACTTGGCGGGTTGATATTTTCTTTTTGAGGGATGCTTCGATCTAAATTGGAGCGAGGTGGTGATTTTAAATCTCCCCCTGAATTACTACCCCCTGCCCTCTCCTTATCAAGGTGGGGAGATTGGCTCAAGAACACCGAATAATCTCCGCCAGAGAGGATGAAATCAAGAGACTGTTCCCAGTTTGGATTTTTGCTTTTATTGCTTCTCTTTATGTTTTCTACTATCGCCTCACTGATGGGCGTGAATATTTTTTGGAAAGCCTCCTCAGCGATTTTTTCCGCTTCTTTTTCACTGGTTCCGATTTCGTCTTCTATATTTTGGGCGTAATATTCTCCGCTTTCCAAACCCGTCAAAACCAACAAAGTTTCCACTTGCAAGTCGTTTATTTCGCCCTCCTCAAGTAAATATTTTTTGCCAATTTCTTCTGCGATATTTGCCCAATCAAAAGCATTGATCGCGTCTTGCGCTTCCCTTGGCAGTTTCGTTACTTCTTCTTTAATTATTTGTTGTAATTTTTCTGTCATAGATAATAAATTTATTTAGTGTCCTGCATGTCCTGCACCATGCCCCCCACTTTCTGCTGGTGGATGTGCTGGCGCTGCTGCTTTTGGCGCTTTTGCCTTTGGCGCATGTCCTCCTCCACCATGCCCACCACCATGATCGTCATCTCCCTTACTTTCTATCTTGGCTTCCATCCTTATTTTATTATTAGCTTCTGCAACCGTGCGTCTACCTATGGTAGTTGGGTTTAATACCCCCCCAGTTAAAATATAGTTCCATTTTTCTTCTCTCTCAGTGTGTTTCCATCTTCTATTTCTGTTTTCTTTTTGAATATCGCCTTGCATATGAGACTCTTTTTTCTTTAAATCTTTGATTGATTCTCCCTTTTCCTTTTCATTATAGTCTTCTTTTGCTATTTCGGCTTTTTCTTGCGCTTTTGTCAATCTTTTTGTAGCTTTTTCGTTGTTTTCAAATGCCCTTGTTTCTGCATCTATTGCTTCCCTTTCCTTATTTTTTGCTTCTTTTACTTCATCTGCTAAAACAAGATTGGTCGTGTCGCTTGCTGCTCTAGCCTCTACCGCTTCTCTTTTAGCCTTAGCGAGAGCTACTTTTTCCGGAGCCATGTTGGCTACTTCTAAAGCGGCTTTACTGTTTGCAAGTGCTTCTTTTTCTTCATCTATAATAGCTTTATACGCACTTTCACTCATAAAACCGGTAGTCGTTTGGTAAGTTCTTTTTCCGTTTTCGTCGGGTTTACCAGCACTTCCTTTTTTTATTTCTGACATTTCTTCTTTAAGTGCTTCTACTTTTTCAGCAGTAATGTTAGCTTTTGATTTTTTATACTCATTGGTTGGGTCTGCAACAGAAGCTTTAGATGCGTCTTCAGCGTCTTTTCTCGCCGAATCAAGTTCTTCTTGAAGTTCTTCTAATCTGTGTTGGTTAGTTATCATAAGTTTCTGTAGAGCTTCTTGAGTTTTGTTCAAGTCCTGTTTTAATTTCTCATCTTCTTTCACATCAAGTTGTTTTACTCTCTCATTCCTTTTCTTTATTTTATCAGCTCTCATTTTTTCATATCCACCCTCTCGAGCTTTTCCGACATCTAATCCTGCCATACCAGCCAATTTTCCGGCACCAGGAATACCTCTTATATCAAAAGATGCCTTAGACCCATAATTTGCCGCCCTTAAAGCTGTTCTGGCAGTCATTCCCCTCCATCCAGTTTGTTTTGCCCAACTTTGGACACCCCCACTGCTTGCTGCTTTTGCTGCTAATCCTCCCATAGCCAGAGACGCCCCTCCAGATACAGTTGCGGCTGTCGCAGTAACTGCAAGTCCGCCTATCATTTTGCCATATTTCATCATTGCTTCTCCCAATTCTCCCGATGCGTCTTTTGCGTATTTGGTTGATTTTAAGAGCAGGATCAAAATTACTATGGCTGGAATAACAACGAATAAAATAGTTTCTATTGTGGTTTGAGTTTTAGATGGATCTGTTGCGCTTCGCATGAGACCACTGAATAAATTTGCATTTATCAGCATAAATATTAAATACAAGAAGAACATGAAAATTGGCGCCATGAAAGAAATTTTCAATAAACGTTTTAACCAGTTTTCCCAACCTATACCTTCGATACCGCTTAATTTTGGCATTGGCCAAGACATAAAAGCGAAAGGAGAAAAAATAATTAGAACCCAAAGTTCAACCAATCGGGATAAGAATAATAATCCCACAATAAAAAATGAATACGCAGCAAAAAGCATAATTGTTCCAGAAACGACCTCAATTCCCAATGTTAATTCGATTGGTATAGTTTTGTTGGGAGACAGAAACCCCACTAGTTTCCAACCTAGATAAAGTGGAAGCATTCCGGTGACAAGAGATGCCCCAGTCCCGCTCAAAGTTAGGCCGACTGCATCTGTGTTTGTTTTTGCTTTTTCCAAGAATTCTTTTGAGATCAGTTTACTAGGATCAAAGCCCCCCGCCAATTTACTTGAAATATCTTTTTCTCCAAACCTTGTTGATGGAACTGTTGGACCACTGGTAATTTTATTATAGAAAACTAAAGCTAAAACATTGGAACCGTCAATTACCACTTTTGTAAAGAACATAGAAAAATTTATGAGCAAAGCCATGATTATCACATGAACTATTATTTTTTTGGTTTCGTGTCCCAGTCCAAGTATGGTTTGAATGGCTATGTAGAGCAAAATGAGAATAAAAAATATATTGGAAAGATCGCGAACGACCGTCCAAGCTTGTGAAACAAAACCAGCGTTGAATAGTCCGTGATCTAAACCGATAGCTAGCATGGCGTTAAAAAACATTCCTGCAAGTAAAAGTAACCAGGATGGTATGACAACTAGAAAAAAGTAAAATATTTTTCCAATGCAATCCCCAACGTTGCTAAAACTGCAAGTAAGACTTTCATAAAGCCCATTTTTGGTCGATGTTACTGGACCCTCTCCGTTTGCATTTGCGATTACCGCATTAGCTGTGTTTATTTTGGTTGTGATTGTGTTTAATTCCTGTTGTTCTGTCGATGTCAAAGGTATTCCCGCATCTTCCATGCCGGTCAGTTCATAATAACGTTCTTCATTATCACTCAAAACTTTTCGCGCATCTGTCACAGCTTGTTCAGTATCTGGTATTACTGTGTTTTGATATCCAACCGGATAAGCTTGCGCATTCACCTGCCCCACCGGACTAAAAAGTCCGATTAAGATGATCAGTATAAGGAAATATGGAATTATTTTTTTAATTTTTCTAAGCATTTTACTTTCAATTTTATAAACTCCTAACTCTATCTGATCTACTCAAATATTTAATATCATCAAAATATCTAATACACATTGATATTGACGGTAAATGTCTGAGGGGGGTTGGCAGAATCTTTTATTGTAATCGAAGTCGAACCCGCTGTTTTGTAAGTGGTGATTCGGAGGTTGTTGTCGGTTATTCGAGCTGTCGCTATCCCAGGGGTGGGAGGACTCTGTATACTGTAGTCTCCCGTGCCACCCGTTATGGACAAGTTTCTGGACCAACCGCAGTTGTTATAACCGCAAACGCTGATTGCATAATTTACCAGACTGACGATCAAGGGTTCGGTTACTACGATGTTCGTATTATCAAACTTTGTGTCCAAAGATGAATCTTTTATCATGATTTGAGTCTCTCCTTTCTTCTTGCCGGTGATCGTCAAAGTGTCAAAATTTGGACCGAGGATTTGGGCATCGGCTATTTTTGGATCATACATTGTTACGATTATGTAAGGCGCTGTGCCTCCCGATATGGGAAGAGAATTGATGGTATTGCCAACAAATACTGGAATATTTTGCGGAATATTCAAAGCTCCGCGTTCTGTCGGGGAGATGACAATGTTGATTTTTACGATTTTTGGAGGAGTTGATGAATCTTTTATTTCAACATAAGTTCCGCCCATCGCGACGCCAGTGGTGATCAAGTTCGTGCCTGCCAAGCTGGCTATCGCCACTGATTGATTTGGGCTTGTTATCATAGAATATGGTTCCTCTCCTCCAGATATGGTGGCGGTAACAGGATTATCAACCCCGACTGTGATATTAGCCGGAACAACTTTCAAATCTCCCAGATTGTTCACATTAACAGCGACAGTGACGACGCACTGTGTTGGCAAATTTTGTTGTGGACAGGATGTCGATGAATCTTGGACTGTAAATGAAGTGCTTCCGGGTCCGATGCCGGTAACTATGAGAATAGGGCCAGAAGAACCAGAAACAGAAATTTCGGCTTTGGCCACTGCACTGTCATATGGCGGAGTTTTTATGCTGTAAGGAGCCTTACCACCTCTGATGGTCGTGCTGGTCATTTGACCGGCAGTGAGGGAAACACTTGACGGAATATTCAAAACTGTGGCGGATGTATCGGGTAGCGCTGTTCCACCATTTAGAGTTTGACCATTATAACTCCAATTATCTACTGATGATGAAGCTCCGCTTATTGTTCCCGAAAGCGCGTTTAGACCAGTATCCAAAAGTTTATTTATCAAAGCGTCAAAAATTGCAGCTATGCTGTTGCCGATAGCTCCATCAAGGGCGGTTGAAAGGAAAGGGGTGTTCAGTCCGCTAAATATTTGATTCGCCGCCACCGATCCGGGAGTGGTATTTACCAAACCGCCAGGGCAAGTATTCGCCACTGCCCATGCCTCTCTTTCTGTTGCTTCAGCTACGTCATAATTTCTTTCATATTCTTGGTATTTAGCATAACCTTCGGGATCCAAGTCTTCAGAAGCAACATAAGGATTTGGATTGTTGTGTTTTACTGTGGGTTTGAAGCTTGGTCTTAAAAATTCATTTATGCCATTATTATATTTTGGATTGCTTGGGCAAACTTGCGGAGACAAAAAGCCCATTCCTTGTTGCAGAGCGTCTCTCACTTTTTGCGCCGGCGCTTGCAGTGTTCCCTCCAGCCGACTGGCTAGATTTTGCTGGATTATCATATTGAATCCTAGATAATTATTTTGCGGATATTGGGTGTTTATTAGAAAACCATTCCATCCTCCGTAATTAAAGTCGTTTCTGTATCTGACGAGCAAGTCCGGATCATTTATCACCTTGCTCAAAGTGTATTGCGAGTTTTCTGCGAGTTGTCTTTTGTAACTATTTATGACGTTCAGCGCGGTTTGCGGACCGAAAGGAAATCTGAAAGTGTCATAACCGATCATATCTACCAAGCTCTTGATCTCGGATTTTGCTATATCTCTGAAGAAAGATTCCGGATTTTCCAAGAAAAGTGGCGATCCGTGAAAACCGGAGTTTATCCAATTTATGGTAGCTTGAGTCATTTGAGCAAGGAGTCTTTTAGCGGCTACTTTGAGCAATTGCTCCAAGAGCTTTTGCATCCATTCTTTAGTGTCAAAAAAAGAACTTGTACCAGTGTTCTTTGTGATTATTTTTGAATATATTTGAACCGGAAAATCATTGACCGGAACTCCTAGCGCAGCCGTTTCTTGAGCTTCTGCCTTTTTAGGCGTGGAATATAAAAATATTATTGGCGCAAGCGTAACAAAAACCATTAAGCTGGAAATGAATTTTTGGATTGTTTTATTTTTTGCCATAATTTTATTAATTTAATTATAACTTTTATTTTTCCCGTAGTGAAGCCTCTTTCACAGTTCCAGTTTTAATTATTTAATTTTTGCTTTATTGCTCCGGTAAGCGCGCTATTGGCTGATTCTAGGGCTGTGGCATTTTTTTGATACTGATTTATCGCGCCTATCGCCAGTATGGCGTCCTTATCGTAAAGTTTTATGTTGCTTATGTTTTCCAACACTCTCTGAAGAGCGTTTATGATATTCAAATGCAGGATAGAAATGGATTGTGGCGCGTTCATTTTAACCATGTCGTTTATTATTTTGCTTGTTTGCTCGATGATAGGGTCGAGTTTTAAGAGGGCGCTTGCGTCGACATTGTTTTCATCAATCATGAATTTTTGCAACACGTCTGGCACGGTGTCCTTCATTGGATATTTTTTATAAATATTATTTAGAGTGTTATTGTAATTTGCAAATGTTGAGACGCTGTCATTATTTATTATTTTTATTTCGGAAATTAAAAACACTTTTTTAGGCGGAGAATTTTGAATTTTATCGGCCAAAGAAGCGCTCAATTGTTCTATTGTGGCTTGATCTAACGTCCCATTTTGACTGGTTGTGGCCACAGTCGCGAAAAGTTCTCTTGAAAATTGATCAGTCTGAGTTAAATTTTCTGGTTCTTCTGAAGTTGCATTTCCCTTTTTTATTTCTGTATTTAGTCCTTGTTGAATTTTCAACTTATTTATCGCCAAACCGTCTGGTGTTCCTGTGACAGTTTCTTTTTTAGTTGGATCCAGTCCATACAAACCTTCTTGCCAATCCGGTATCCCGTCGCCGTCCGTATCTTTATTCACTGAATCTTCAATGGTTATATTATTATAAGTTAAACCATTTTCTTGATTGATTGATTGATATGTTTCTTTATTTGTAAACATTGAAGTTGTTTTTATAAAAAAAATAACAACAAGAAACACAACCGCGAGAGCGATCCAAAATACTTTTTTATATTTTAACCAAATATTTCTGATTATGTTGGTAATTATAACAACAAGAGAGGAGTAAAGCAAAAGACTTCTTTTGTTTTATCCGAACGCCGTTGTTATATGGTAATCCATATACACCTTTTGGTAATAAAAGTGTATAATTGTTTCAATGAGAATGAGATTATCTTTTTTATTTATTCTTTTTGCCGTTTTCTTTTATTTTGAGACCGCTTTTGTAGTTTTTGCAACTTCAGTTTCTGCTGTTTCGTCTGATTGTGTCATAACTGCTTTACTAAAAATGGGCTCTAAAGGCGTTCAAGTGGAGTGTCTTCAAAAAAAAGTGGGCGCTATTGTTGATGGCGATTTTGGTCCCTTGACTCGTGTCGCGGTGATGGTTTTTCAATCAAAAAACGAGTTAGTTGTTGACGGAATAGTCGGTCCTATTACTCGTCTGGCGCTCAACAATACCACTATGGCGTTTAATAATGGGGTTTATCCCCTCGGTTGTGATTCGGCTATTGGATACAGTCCGACTACTGGAGTCAAATGCGATAATGGTTCGAGCTCTTCTTCCGCATCAATCCCCCCAACCCATAACGCTCCAGTTACTAATGGCAATGATAACGTGAAAAAAACAAACCCCAATCTTGTGAATTTAGATCAGTTTATTGAAACAGTCGTGGAAGTAAACAAAAAAAATGGTTCTAGTGAACAAGAGCTCAAACTTATGGCTGATACTGTTAGGAAAGTAGTTCTTGAGAGTAATGAGGATTTAAATAAAAAATTTGAGGAGTTGCTTATAAGTGAAAGCAAACTAAGCGCTAATTTAAAAATAAAATCATTACCGTCTGTTTTTGATAGAGTCTTTGCCAAAGTTGCTTCCTTTTTAGGCATTACTCCTTCTGTGGCTCAAGCTTCTACTGGCACACCATTTGGCGGCGCTTTAGTTTTCCCTTTTAGATGTGATGAAAATTGGATGATAACTATTTCTCCTCTTCCTCCGACTTATGTCGTTCTTCTGTCTTATTTTGATGGCACCCAAGGATTCGCGAGTTATAACATACCTTTTACAACATGGTTACTTGGAACTTATTCACCTGTCGGTATTTGCACAATAGACGGAGAAGTTATTATTGAAACTGAAGGCATTATTTTGCCTATGACTGGTTCATCGCCTCTTTAGTAATTGATATCCAATCTTTAAGCCCTAAATCCTCCGCTCTCTTGTTTCCCCATTCTGTCAAAGAGTCTCTTTGACACACATCTTTTAGGTTACTAGAGAGTTTTTTGCGTTTATGCGCGAAGCCAGCTTTTACTATCTCCCAAAATCTTTCTTCGCTTATCTTGTTTTCCTCAAAAATTTTTCGGGAAATATTTTTTATAGAAATTATTGCCGAGTTTACGTTTGGCGCTGGTGAAAAATATCTTTTGTCCACTTTTGCGATCATCTTTGGTTCCCCATAAGCCTTTACTGAGATTGAAAGTATGCTTTCTTTACCATCACGAGCGAGTATTCTCGTCGCCACTTCGTGTTGCACCATCAAGACCATCATTTCTGGTTGTTTTTTTGCTGTTAAAAATTTCTTTAAAATCGCGCCAGTTATATTGTAAGGGATGTTGGCGATGATTTTATATGCAGGAAGAATAGTTGTATCAAACTCTAAAATATCATCTTGCATTAAAATTAATTTTTTTTCTTTTATTTCTTTTCCAAATTTTACTTTTAAAAATCCAAAAAGCTCGTAATCTTTTTCCACAGCAATCACCACCCTTGCTTTTTCCAGAAGTTTTTCGGTGAGCGCCCCCTTTCCTGGCCCTATTTCTAAAATCACATCATTTTCTTTGATTTCTCCCGCTTCAATTATTTGTCTGAGAGCTATTTCTGACTTTAAAAAGTTTTGCCCTAAAGCCTTTTTGGCTCGGGCGAAAATATATTGATTTTTTAGCCCTAATGATTTTTTGGCTTTATGTATCATATATAAATTGTTTTTACTCTACCACTCTCTCCTTCTTTTTCCAATAAATCTGCTGGAATATCCGAAATAAATTCTGATGGAGTATTTATGTTGCGTGAGCCGAAAATAGTGCGGAAATTCGCGAATGATAAAAACAATTTCTCTTTGGCGCGAGTGATTGCCACATAAAAAAGTCTGCGTTCTTCTTCTTGGTCTGAATCTTCTTCCTTGTCATGTCTTTGGTGTGGAAAAAGTCCGTCTTCTAAGCCGACAATGAAAACATATTTAAATTCAAGCCCTTTTGAAGCATGCGCGGTCATAAGTTTTACAGCAGGCGCTTCTTTTTTTCCTGTTATTTTTTCTTGATTAATAATCAATGAATCTTGATCTGAAGCGAGCGAGGCGTCTTCTAAAAGTTTTTCCACCCCAAGGCCATTTTCCAAACCTGCCTGCGCAGGCAGGTTATCATATTTCAGCGCCAACGTTGCCAACTCTTTTATGTTTTCGAGTCTTTCCCTGTCTTCTTCTGTGCCCGATGAAAGTTCTGCTTCAATACCTGATTTTTTCACTACAAATTTTATCATATCGCTTGTTTTTGTATTGTGTATTTTTTCTTTTATTTCTTCCAGTGTTTGATAAAAACTGTTGATTTTGATTTGCGCTTTTATCGGCAGATTTTCTCTTTCGCCAGAGAAAATTTTGACTAAAGTAACTTTGCCGATGCCTCGCGCAGGGAAATTTATTATTCTTTTTATATCAGAAAGACTTTGGGGGTTTAAGGCCGCGCGCAGATAGGCAAGAGTGTCTTTTATTTCTTTTCTTTCAAAAAATTTAACCCCCAAAACTTGGTATGGAATATTGTAACGCAACATTGCCTCTTCCAACACTCGAGACTGAAAGTTGGCGCGATACAAGATTGCTACTTCGGCGAGGATACTCCCGGACTCACCACGAAAATTTTCTGCTGAAAATTTTCTCTGTCCGTCGCCGTCGCTCCTTCCAAGGGTTCGCTCGTGAGTATCCTCGCCTCCGTTTAGATCTAGTAAAGGCGAAGCGAATTTTCTTTCGCGGGGTGTCTCGCAGGCCGACGGGCCGAGAGGCAGCGCTGTGCTAGCAGGCACAGACAGCGACCCCGAGGAAGAAGAATTCGCGGAGCCATCTATAATCTCTAAAATTTTTGTCGCCACAAACTCAGCCTCGTCATTTTCGTTCAGCGCTTCATATAGACCTATCTTCTCGCCATTTTTGTTTTTGGTGAATAGATTTTTATCCGGTCTAAATTTATTTTTCTTGATTACCACATTGGCCGCTTCTAAAATATTTCTTGTTGACCTATAGTTTTCTTCTAATAAAACTATCTTTGCATTGGGGTAATCTTTTTCAAAACTTAAAATATTTTTCAAATTTGCTCCTCGCCAAGAGTAAATATTTTGGTCTGCGTCGCCAACAACGCAAATATTTTTGTTATCTTCCGCCAACATTTTAGACATCAGATATTGCACTTCATTGGTGTCTTGATATTCGTCAATATGAATATATTCCCATTTTTCTTGATAAATTTTTCTAATTTCCAGATTGTCCTTTAATAATTTTGTGGCTTTTAGAAGCAAATCGTCAAAATCAAGCGAATTTTCTTTCATCTTTTGTTTTTCATACAAATCCCAAACTCGCGCCACTATTCCCCCATACGCATTTCTCTCTCTTTCCACGTAATCTGACAAAATTATGAATTTTCCTTTTTCCCGAGAGATGACATTTTTTATTTTCTTTGGGTCGTATTGTTTTGGATCTAGACCCAGTTCTTTTAAAATGTTTTTTATGAGCGTTGTCGTGTCTCCTTCGTCCAGAATTGTAAAATGCTTTGTCAGCTCCAACAATCTAGCGTTTTCTTTTATTATATGGACTCCGAGAGAGTGAAAAGTGCTGACGAAGGGTATTTTTTCTTGACCCTTGGTGTTTTTTTTAATTTCCGCAACGATACGTTCCCTCATTTCTTTGGCTGCTTTGTTTGTAAAAGTAACAGCCAAGATGCGCTCAGGAAGAACTCCTTGTTTTATTAGATTCACAATTCTGTGTGTGATGGTTTTTGTTTTTCCCGCGCCCGCTCCGGCGATAATGAGGAGCGGACCCTTTGTGTGGACGGCCGCTTCCTTTTGTTCTTTATTTAATTCTGATAGATGTTCTGTGTCTGTAGTCACATTTGAAATATAGCACAGAACTTTTTTTTCTTCTTATTTTCTGAGCACATTTTTTTGTCTCATCAGAAGACCGTTGTATTCTATCGCTAAGTCGCTGTATTCTTGTGTTTCTTTTGGTGATAATTTTTCTCCTCTTCTTTCTTTTTCCTTCATTTTGTTTATTTTGTTTATTATTTCTTCCATTTTTTCTTCGGGAGTTTGAGACGCGATCTTCTTTGCTTCAAATTCCGCTTTTAGTTGCGCCAAACTATTAGAATGTGTCGTTTCTCTTTCCACTGCTTTTCTTTCAACTTCTGCCAATTTATTTGAAAATTCTGTAGTTCCCTCTATTGTTCTTTTTCTAATCTCGTTTAGTTCATTAGAATGCGCCATATTTATTTCCGCGAATTTTTTTTCTATTTCCGCTTTTAGTTCTTCGGGAGTGAGAGGGGGGGCTTTTGGAACTGAGGCTGTATCTGTCTCTGTTGTTGGGGCGATGTTTATGGCGTTTGTTTTTCCTGAATCCTTCCGCTCGGTGATTTTTATCGCTGTAGGTGTAGGATAATCTTTTTCACCTAAATATTCTCCAGTCTTTTTTGCTGGATAATATCCAGCAGCGAGAATTCCAGTTGCTAGCCCAAGTTTTAGCCAAGGTTTTTTTAACCACCCTTGTTTATTTTGTTTTTCCTCTTTTACATTAGCATACCAAATGTGTTGTTCTTCTAGTTGTTTTATTGCGGTTTCTTCATCAGGCGCTTCAATTTTTCCTCTTACCTTTTTGTGTTCAGAGGTGCTGTATCCTTCGTAGAGAAACCTTTTCTTGAGTTCTGGTTTTTTTTCTGTATTTTCTGGTTCTATCTCCTCTCCATTCTTATTATAATATTTTATAGTTCCGTCATGTTCAACTTTTTTTATCAATACACCACTTTCATATGTATGATGTTCTTTTTTTTCATCTCCGTTTTCATCTTCAATTGTATACCATCCTGTTTCTTTTTTTTGTTCTTCTGGAACCTCTTTTGGTGTCGGTTTTGGTGGCAATTCTGTTTTTGGTATTTCTTTTTTTAAATCACTTTCTGGTGTTGGAGGATTGGTTGGTGACCCACCTTGATTTTTTGGTATTCCACCATAACCTTCCCTTGGTTTGTTTGTGTTGTTCATATTAATTCTTGTTACTCGATTCCCTTCTGCATCGTAGGTCGTCTTTATTCCATCAAGTATTTCAATTTTCCTTTTTCTTGGATTATTTTCCATAATGTTTCCATTATACCCCCTAGTAAAATTTAAACAAAATTTATCACGGGGTTTTCCACAGGGGTCGCTTGTTTGGTTGACTTTTGACTTATTTTGAGCTATCGTAAGAATACAGTTCTGAAGAGAGGTATGGTGTGAGTTGACCGAATTCTAGAGATGATAGTAACCATCGTGAGAACCTTTGTTTACAGCACTATTTTGGTCGTCCTGTGATTCTACCCTTATTTATTTGGTCTATTTGGGCTAGAAAAGGAAATCTCGCGACATCTGATTTGTTTTATAAAACCTAAATTTAAAATATCAATATTTGTTTTTATATTTTTCCTGTTGTTTTGGACGTTTTTTATGTCGAAGCAGGTGGCAAGAGCCGGATTCTTCTCGTCTATCTTTGGCGATCAAGCTCATGCTGAAATAGAAGTCGATTCTTCTGAATTCAATCAAGATATAGAACAAAATTCCCAAACTATGCCTCTTCTTCAGGCCAATGCTTCTTCAGCATCAATTTTAAAAGATTCTGAAACGAAAGGAACTTCTTCTGGGGTAGCTAAAACTGAAAATAAAACCGATACATTTGATTCCAATACGAATATAAATATCGTTTCTGATAATGCTATCCTTCCCGCCACTGGTCCAATGGGTGTTTCCGATGGCAAAGACATTTCTGATTCTTTAGTAGAAGACACCAGCGTTTATGTAGTTAGAAAAGGAGATTCTATTTCTCAAATAGCTGAGATGTTTGATGTTTCGATCAGCACTATTCTCTTGGCTAACGACATGAAGAAAGGAGACAAATTGGTCGTTGGAGATATCCTTTTGATTTTACCCATTTCCGGCATTGAACACACTGTTACCAAGGGTCAGACTTTACAGAGCATAGCCAAGCTTTATAAGGTGGACATTAATGACATTGTTTTTTATAACGATATTACACAAGACACCAAGCTCGCAGTGGGTGACAAACTTATGATTTCTGGTGGGGATATGTTCGATGAAGGGGGCGATAAACCCGCGTTAAACCTTGC
>CAYIOX010000008.1:0-21702 GCA_964365245.1 uncultured Candidatus Saccharibacteria bacterium | reverse complement strand
GCATTTTAAATAAACAATACGCAAAAGAAGACTATAATAAACTAGTTCCACAGATTATTGAAAATATGAAGAAAAATGGTGATTGGGGCAACTTTTTTTCCAAAGAAATGAGTCCATTTGGATATAATGAATCAATTGCAAACGAATATATGCCATTAACCAAAGAAGAATCTCTGGCTCAAGGTTTTAAGTGGCAAGATGAAATTCCAAAAACGGTAGGGCAAGAAAATTGTGTTTATGGTGAGCTTCAAAATAATCCAGAGAAATATTCAGATGATTTACTCTTACCTAAAATTTTAAAATGTGAGTCTTGTTCTAAAAATTATCGCTTAATTTCACGAGAAATAGCTTTTTATAAAAGACTAAAACTGGCACTTCCTTCAAAATGTTTCCATTGTCGCCACCAATCACGAATGGATGTCCGAAATCCAAGATTCTTAAATAAAACTACTTGCGCTTCTTGTGGCATAGAAATAGAAACAACATATCCAAAAGAAAAGCATAAGATTTATAAAATATGTTGTGAGAAGTGTTACCAGCAAGAGATATATTGAGCAGTGACAAACCTAGCGATAGCAGGGTTTGTCACTGAAAAAATATGAAAAAAGAAAAACCAAAAATTATAATAATGTCAGGATACGGGCTCAATTGTGAAGAAGAAACAAAGTTCGCTTTTGAAACAGCGGGTGCAAAAGAAAATATAAGAGCAGATATAGTGCACATAAACGACCTTATAAAGAAACCAAAAATGCTTTCACAATATCAAATACTAGTTTTCCCGGGAGGTTTTTCTTATGGTGATGACACAGGTAGTGG
This sequence comes from uncultured Candidatus Saccharibacteria bacterium, assembly GCA_964365245.1. Lineage (GTDB taxonomy): Bacteria > Patescibacteriota > Minisyncoccia > Phycocordibacterales > UBA9973 > UBA9973. The sequence continues at coordinate 20,886 of CAYIOX010000008.1, read as the reverse complement.
AAAAGCTTACGCCAATAAATTCAAAAATCACCTAGCAAAAGAATTGGAAGAATTTTTATCTAAAAATACTCTAGCTATAGGTATTTGTAATGGTTTTCAAATTATGACTAATCTGGGAATCTTGCCAGGGGCTTTAACACACAACAAAAATGGACAATACATTGACCGATGGGTTGACCTAGAAGTAATTAGCCAATCTCCTTGGCTTTCTGGAATCAAAAATATTTCTCTCCCTATCGCCCATGGTGAAGGAAAATATGTAAAAGTCAAAGAGAGTAAAGTGGCCCTTCGTTATATAAAAGGAGAAATTTGTAAATTCCAAAATTTAGAATATAATCCAAATGGCTCTCTCGATGACATAGCGGGAGTTTTGGCATATAATGGGAGGGTCTTGGGAATGATGCCTCATCCAGAGCGAGCGATGTTTTCGCATCAAAGTCCAACATGGCAGAAAAACAAACAGAAGGTCCCAACCAAAGTCGGGATCCCGACAGGGGTTGGGAAGGGTGACGGTTTACAGATTTTTAAAAACGCAATAAAATATTTCACAACATAACTTTTTTCGGTACGGATTTTTTGAAGCTTAAAAAATCCTGAAGTTCTCGGCTCATCAGTCTCGAAACCCCTTCAAAAATTAATTTGCGAAGTATTTATAAAATAAATCATGAGTGAACTAAAAGAAAAATGTGGCATTGTTGGTATATATGGCAAGAATCTACCAGTCTCAAAACTGGCCTTTTTTTCTTTATTTGCATTGCAACACAGGGGACAAGAGGCGTCCGGCATAACGACAAGCGATGGAAAAAAACTTCACACCCATAAAGGCGCAGGACTGGTAGCTCAAGTTTATAAAGAGAAAGATATAGAAGACTTAAAAGGGCACATAAGCATAGGACATAACAGATATTCGACTTCAGGCGGAGGAGCGTTAGATCACGCTCAGCCAGTCATAAATATTGATAATTCTTTTGCCTTGGCGCACAACGGAAATTTGCCAAGTGTTACATCACTCGCCAAATTTCTTTGCTCAAAAAAAGCTCTGCAAAAAAATCGTATGGACTCTGAGCTTATCGCTGATGCGATTGATTTTTACATAAAAGAAAACAATTCACTTCTAGATTCTGTAAAAAAGACTTTCTCTTTAATCACTGGAGCATTTTCTTTGGTAATGATGAATAAAGACACTTTAGTCGCAGTGCGAGACGCATACGGAATGCGTCCACTGGTTCTCGGAAGAATCGGCAGGGGTTATATCGTGGCCTCAGAATCATGCGCGCTAAAAACTGTCGGCGCGACATTCACAAGGGATATAAAACCTGGAGAAATGATTGTAATAAATAAGAATGGAATAAAAAGCGTTCAGTTAGAAAAACCAAAACCAAATCATGATATTTTTGAATATGTTTATTTTGCTCGACCAGACAGCGTGCTCAATGGAAAATTGATATACGAAGTCAGAAAAAACTTTGGAAAAACTTTAGCTGATGAATACAAACTTAAAGTTGACGCCATAGTCCCCGTGCCTGATACAGCAACTCCTGTGGCTTTGGGATATAGTGAAGCCACAGGCATTCCCATTGAAATGGCTTTGGTGAAGAATCGTTATGTTCATCGAACTTTCATTGAACCCGATCAGAAATCCCGCCGACATAGTGTTGCGCTAAAACTTATACCTCTTCCTAGTGTTATAAAAGGCAAAAAATTGGCAGTCATAGATGATTCTATCGTCAGAGGAAATACGTGCAAAAGATTAATCGAAACATTTTTTAAAGCAGGCGCCAAAGAAGTGCATCTTCTCATTTCTTCTCCGCCAATACGTTTCCCAGATTTTTACGGAATGGATACACCAAACCAAAATGAATTGATTGCATCTCATAAAAGCACAGAAGAAATTCGTAAATTTCTTGGAGCCACATCTTTAAATTATCTTTCGCTTCGTGGGCTCATAAAATCAATCGGCTTGCCAAAAGAACATCTTTCCACTTCCTGTTTTACAGGTATTTATCCTATTGATTTAAAAGAGCGTCAAGCTGAAGTAAATTATGATGTCCCAAAAAACTAAATTAAAATTGGTTGTTCTCATTTCAAACACCGGCACTGGCACCAACCTAAAAGCTATTATTGATGGAATCAATCAAAAGAAAATCAATGCCAAAATAGAAGCAGTGATTTCCGACAGAGCTGACGCTTTAGGATTGGAACATGCAAGAAAAAATAATTTAAAAATAGAAATTTGTCAAAAAAAAGAAGCCCTGCTTCCGTTTTTACAAAAAATAAATCCTGACTACCTGTGCCTAGCCGGTTGGAAACAGATTATTTTAGATGAAGTGATTTTCGCTTTTCCTAATAAAATTTTAAACTTACATCCGGGACTAATTCCAGATACGATTGATGGAAACATAAAAAATCCAGATGACACTCTAGGACTTTGGAATAAAGGCATGTTAACAGAAAAAGCTATCGGAAATTTTCTAAACAACAAAGCAACTTTTGCCGGCTCGTCTATACATTTTTTGACATTAAATTTTGACTTTGGGCCAGTCTTGGGAAGAGTTTTTGAAAAAGTTCTAGAGGGCGATAGTGTTGAATCTTTATACGCTAGATTAAAGAAAAAAGAAAATGAATTATATGTAGAAGTTTTGAGAAAGTTATGTCAATAAAAAAGCAAAAAATTTTAATAATTGGAAGTGGAGGCAGGGAACACGCAATAGGATGGAAAATCGCGCAGTCAGAAAAAAAAAAGGATCTATTTTTTGCTCCGGGAAATGCTGGCACTTTAGAGCTTGGCACCAACGTTGCTATTTCAGCCACTGACATTCCTAAACTCGTAGAATTCGCCAAAAAAGAAAAAATAGACTTAACATTAGCTTTACCTGATGATCCACTGGCTCTCGGTATTGTAGACGCTTTTCAAGCCCAAAATATGCGTATTTGGGGTCCAACCAAAGTTGCAAGCGAACTAGAATGGTCAAAAGCATACGCGAAGGATTTTATGAAAAGACATAAAATCCCAACCGCTAAATATGAAATTTTTACAGATTTTAAAAAAGCCAAAACTTATGTAGAGAAAGGAATAGTTCCCGTTGTAATCAAAGCAAGCGGACTGGCTCTCGGTAAAGGTGTCATAGTCGCGCAAACAAAAGAAGAAGCAATAGAAGCGTTAAAAAAAATATTGATAGAAAAAATTTTTGGAAATGCCGGCAATGAAGTAATAATTGAAGAATATTTATCAGGAACAGAAATTTCTATACACGCAATTTCAGACGGAAAAAATTATAAAATCTTTCCAGCATCGCAAGACCATAAACGCATATTTGACGGCAATGTCGGACCAAATACTGGTGGTATGGGAGTAATCGCGCCACTGCCCTTTGTTGATGGCGCGCTTATGGCTCGTATTGAAAAAGAAATAGTTGCGCCTACAATAAAAGGAATGAGAGAAGAGGGAAGACCCTTCGTGGGAATATTATATCCGGGAATAATGCTAACCAAAGAAGGCCCGAAGGTTTTTGAATTTAATTCCCGTTTTGGCGATCCAGAAACTCAAGTTTATATGCGACTTTTAGACACAGATTTGTTGGATATTTTAAATGCCAGCATAGATGGGAAAATTTCTGATTTGGAAATAAAATGGAAAAAGGATATTTTTGCTTGCAATATAGCACTCGCTTCAAGTGGATATCCAGGGAATTATGAGAAGGGAGAAATAATTTCTATTCCACCTCAGCTTTTAGCCACCCCTCAAGAGGGGAATGATATCGTCATTTTTCATGCTGGCACAACTATTAAAGACGGAAAATTAGTTACGAATGGAGGAAGAGTGCTCGGAGTTTCGGCTATTGGAAACTCTCTAGAAGAAACCTTGCAAAAAGCGTATCAGGCAATAAAAAAAATCTCTTTCGCGGGTATGCAATATAGGAAAGACATAGGCAAATCCGCTCTATAAACAAAAACCCGTCCACCAACAGGTTCTCTGTTTGGTGAGACGGGAGGGAATCCAAATGGTGTCTCCGTTATCCCAATAAAGTTCAGGAAGAATGAGTATTGGAATTCCGAAACTGTAACCGCTCAAGAAAACCTCTGGGAAAAAGAATGTGTGTGTTTCTAACATAAGTTCGTGTTGTTTGGTTGTCTGATGCCACCAGCAAAAAGTTGCCAAAGATAACTTTCTCGCAAAGAATAGCACTTTAGACGTATTTTTTCAACAAATGACTATTTATCCCAATCAAAAAAATGATCTCGTTCTGGACCAGTGCCGACAGAGATAATTTTTACATTTAAGTCTGCAAGCTTGGCTTTTATGTATTTTAAATATGAAGCGAGTTCTTTGGAAACCTTTTTCTTGTCATTAACTCCAAAATTTGAATTACCCCAACCGGGGATTTCTTCGGTAATCACATTTGTCATTTCATTCAAGTAAAGAGGGAATTCTTTTAGAGTTTTTCCATCTTTTTTATACCCAATCACTACTTTTATCTTATCACTCAAACAAATATCAGCTTTGTTTATAAAAATTTTATTAGCGCCAGAAAGTTCTATCGCATAACGAAGCGCAAAAAGGTCCAGCCATCCGCACATTCTAGGTCGTCCTGTAGTGGCACCGAATTCATTACCGGCTTTTTGGAAAAGTTTTTCCAGAGTTTCATCTTTGATTCTGGAAGGGAAGTTTCCACCGCCAACCTTGGTCGTGTAAGCTTTGATGACGCCATAAATGTCCCCTAAATAAGTGTGCGGTATGCCTAAGCCGAGGCACACATTGGCTGGCAGGGTATTGCTACTGGTAACATTTGGATAATCTCCAAAATCCATATCGAGCATCACAGCTTGGGCGCCTTCGGCTAAAATATTTTTTCCTTCTTTTAGTTTTTTTTGAATTCTTGAAGATAAATTACAAATTTGCAACTTCTTTATTTCCCTTAAACCTAAAAACCATTTTTCTTTCGCTTCTTTTATTTTTTCTAAATCAAGCTCATAGCCGTATTTTTCTTTATACATATTTAGAACATTCATGCAGTATTCTGAAAGGGTAGCCTCTTTTTGTTCAAAATCTGATAGCAAAATGTCACCAACCAAAAGGGCTCGCCTAGCTCTAACTTCGCCATAAGCTGGTCCAATACCCCTAGAAGTGGTGCCGATTTTTGTTCCTAGTTTGTTTCTGCGAGATTCATCAGCTTGATCTAAAAATGGATACAAATATGAAACTAATTTTGCGCGGTTTGAAATATAAAGACGCTTTGTGATGTCAAAACCCAAATCTTTTAATTGGTTTATTTCTTTCATTAAAGACCCCACATCAACCACAACACCATTTCCAATATATAATTCTATATTTTTTCTAAAACAACCGGATGGCACGATGTGCCCAATGAAAGTCTTGCTTCCCATTTTAATAGTATGACCAGCATTAGCTCCGCCTTGAAAACGAGCAACGGCAGAATATTTTCCCCCAGAGAGAAGAGCGTCTATATTTTTACCTTTTCCTTCATCTCCCCATTGAAGACCAACAACCGCATCGATAAATCCTCTTTTATTTTTTACCATTGGATTTCTTGTATTTATTATTCTCCTAAATTATAATTTGGAGCTTCTTTGGTAATTATAACGTCGTGCGGATGGCTTTCATTTATGCCAGATTGAGTAATCTTGATAAATTTTGCTTTTTTCTGTAAAGTTTTAATATCTTTGGCTCCACAATATCCCATGCCAGAACGAAGTCCTCCCACAAGTTGATAAATCACATCAGAAAGCGAGCCCTTAAAAGAAACCCGACCAACAATTCCTTCAGGCACAAGTTTTTTAATATCATCTTCCATATCTTGAAAATACCTGTCTTTAGAACCTTGCTTCATGGCTTCAATCGAACCCATACCGCGATAAGTTTTATATTTTCTTGAATCGAGAATTATTGTTTCTCCGGGAGATTCTTCCACTCCAGCAAAAAGAGAGCCCGCCATAACAGAACTAGCTCCAGCAGCGATAGCTTTTGCAATATCTCCAGTATGTCGTATTCCTCCATCAGCGATAATGGGAACGCCCGAGCCATTGATTGCTTCCGCGACTTCATATACAGCAGAAAATTGGGGAAAACCCACACCAGCAATCACCCGAGTCGTGCAAATCGATCCCGGTCCAATACCTACTTTTATCGCATCAGCCCCAGCATCAATCAAGTCGCGAGCCGCATCGGCCGTGGCAATGTTCCCCACGATAACTTCCAATTTTGGGAATTCTTTTTTAATTTTCTTTAACATGTCAATCACACCCTTGGAATGACCATGAGCGGTGTCAATGACTATCACATCAACGTCATTTTGCTCAAGAGCTTTAACTCTCTCCAAAGTATCGACAGCAATACCCACCGCGGCACCCACTCGCAAACGACCAAGATGATCTCTGCAAGAATTTGGACGAGACTTTACTTTCATTATGTCTTTATAAGTAATGAGGCCGATAAGTTTATTTTGTTTATCAACCAATGGCAACTTTTCAACTTTATGTTTTGTAAGTATTTTTTCGGCTTCAATCAAGTTTGTGCCAAGATTGCCAGTTATTAAATTTTTCTTAGTCATTATCTGAGATACGGGAATTCCTAAATTTTTTTGAAATCTCAAATCGCGGTTGGTTAAAATCCCCAAAAGTCGCATATTTTTATCAACGATTGGTATACCGCCTATTTTATTATCTTTCATAATAGCAAACGCTTCTTTTGTTAAAGCTGTAGGAGGTAGAGTAATGGGGTCATGAATCATTCCACTCTCAGAACGTTTGACCTTGCGAACTTCAGATGCTTGTTGTTCGATACTCATATTTTTATGAATAATTCCCATCCCTCCACCTTCCGCCATTGCTATGGCCATAATCCCTTCAGTCACAGTGTCCATCGCGGCAGAAATGATGGGAGTGTTGAGTTTTATTTTTTTAGTTAATTGAGAAGTTATATCAACATCACGAGGTAAGACCTCTGAATATTGAGGCACAAGCAAAACATCATCATAAGTCAGACCTTCTGGGAAATTTCCTCTTGCTTTCTTAGCCATAATATATTGTGTATACTAGCATATTATGAATGACATACAAATACTTATTGTGGACTATGGATCGCAATATACGCTTGTCATCGGCAGGACTTTGCGCGAGCTCGGAGTGCGAAGTGTTATCTTGCCACCACAAAAAGCGGAGAAATGGTTAAAAAATAATACACCGAAAGCGGTTATTCTTTCTGGCAGTAATTGGAGTGTTCACAATGAAGAAGCACCAGAACTTCCAAAATATTTGGATATCACTGGTAAAAAATATTCAATCTTGGGAATTTGTTACGGCATGCAACTTCTGGCGTATAAGCTAGGTGGTAAAGTGGAAAGACCGCTAACGCATCGCGAATATGGCCCTGCTGAAGTTTCTGTAAATATAAGACATCCACTTTTTACGGGTGTTAAAGAAAAGACAGAAGTCTGGACCAGCCACGGAGACACAGTTACAAAACTTCCAAAAGGTTTTATATCTATTGCCACGTCAGGTGGCGTATCAGCCATGACTGATATCAATAATAGAATAATGGGCATACAGTTTCATCCTGAAGTTGCAGATACAAAGGAGGGTAAAAAAATACTGCAAAATTTTTTGAATATGTCTCACTGTAAACAAGATTGGAATCCAAAAAATTTGATTCACGAAATTCAAACTGAAGTTTTACAAGTAGTCGATAAAAACAAAACAAAGAAAACGAACGTCATCCTTGGTGTTTCCGGTGGAGTGGATTCTACTACTCTCGCAGCCATCCTTTCTCCAGTCTTGGGTAAAAGACTTGTTTGCGTAGCTATAGATACGGGTGGTTTGCGAGCAAATGAGCTGGCAGAGCTGAAAAAAAATATAAAAAATGCGGGGGTAAAAAATCTCACTGTAGTTTACGCAGGCGCAGAATTTATTAAAAATATAAGCACAACCATTGATGGAGAAAAGAAAAGGGCAAAATTCCGAGAAATTTATAAAAAAATTTTTGAAGAACAAATAGTAAAATACAAAGCAGGATTTATCACCCAAGGAACCCTCGCCACAGACATTATCGAAAGTGGAAAAGCAGGAAAGTCAGCGCTGATTAAAACTCACCACAATGTGGGTCTCTCGTGGACAGTAAAAGATCTGCATCCTTTAAAAAATTTATTCAAATACGAAGTTCGTGAACTTGCCAAGGTGATGAAACTTCCTTCTGCCATATATGAACGTAATCCTTTTCCCGGTCCTGGGCTATATCTGCGAATTGTCGGCATACCAGTAACTAAAGAAAACATTGAACTCGTGCGAGAAGCAGATAAAACTGTTACTGACATCCTCAAAAAACACAATATCGCAAAAGATATCTCACAAGTCATCATTGCATTACTCGGCATTAATTCTGTGGGAGTAAAAGGTGATGAGCGCGTATATGGGCACTCTTTAGCTGTCCGCGCTGTGCAGACTGTGGATTTTATGACCGCTAAAGGTTATTACTTTCCACAAAACGTCGTGGAGGAAATAACTAGCGCCCTCACAAAACATAAAAACATAGTGCGGGTCTTTTTTGATATGACTCCAAAACCCCCAGCCACGACAGAATTTGAGTAAAACAAATATCGTGTTAATATTTACTTATCATGAAAAAAATCAATTCAGCGCTTATTTCAGTTTTTAATAAGGATGGACTTGATGAGATAATCAAACTACTCCACAAACATAAAGTAAAAATTATTTCTACAGGTGGCACAGCGGAATTCGTTCGTAAATTAAAAATACCAGTAACAGAAGTGGAAACAATCACAAATTTTCCTTCCGTTTTTGGTGGTAGAGTAAAAACCCTCCAACCGCAGATTTTCGGCGGTATTTTAAATCGCAGGGACAATGTTGACGACCAAAAAGAAAAAACAAAACACAAGATAGAAGATATTGATCTAGTAATAGTAGACCTTTATCCATTTGAAGAAACACTGGCAAGCAGTGGAAGCGCAGAAGAAATAATTGAAAAAATCGACATAGGCGGAGTGTCGCTTATTCGCGCTGCAGCGAAAAATTTTAATGATGTAGTCGTTATACCTTCAAAACATCAATATCAAGAATTATCGTTAATATTAAAAAAAAGAAATGAAACAACGCTCGAAGAACGCAAAAAATTTGCCGGTAATGCATTTGAAGTTACCAGCACTTACGACACAGTAATAAAAAATTATTTTCAAAATATACGGAGGCAACCCCTCCGTTATGGAGAAAATCCGCATCAAAAAGCAGAATTTATCGGCAATCTAGCAGAGAATTTCACACAACTCCATGGCAAAGAACTTTCTTACAATAATTTTATAGATACCGAAGCCGCCATCATGACAGTCTATGATTTCAAAGATCCCGTTTTCGCCATAGTTAAACACATGAATGCTTGCGGTTTAGCTGTCAGAAATGAAGGACATCTATTTGAGGCATACAAGGGAGCTTATAACGCAGATCCTGTTTCAGCTTTTGGTGGCATACTCGCGGCAAATAGGACAATAGATGAAAAAATTGCGGGGCTTATAAAAAAACAAAAACTTTTTGTAGAAGTAATTATTGCTCCAGACTTTTCAAAAGAAGCTCTTGCCATACTCATGGAGAAAAAAGACTGCCGAATCCTCAAGTGGAAAAATCCAACACTTCCAAAGAAACAAAACCGAACTTGTTTTACTGGCATCCTCTCGCAAGACAGAGATACTCACATAGAAAATGAAGCAGATTTCAAAATCACATCAAAGAGAAAACCAACAGCGCGAGAGAAAAAAGATTTACTTATAGCATCCGTAGCGACAAAACATTTAAAGTCAAATTCAGTCGCTATCGTAAAAAATGGCACACTGCTTTCTATGGGTTCTGGACAAACTTCTCGCATTGATGCTCTTAAACAAGCTATCGATAAAGCAAAAAGATTCAAGTTTTCTCTAAAAGACGCTGTGCTTTCTTCAGAAGCGTTCTTTCCATTTCCCGATTGCGTGGAATTGGCTGGAAAAGTGGGGGTCACAGCTGTCATTCATCCTGGGGGTTCAAAGAACGACCAAGCATCCATTGACGAAGCCAATAAACACAAAATGGCCATGATAACGACTGGTTTCAGACACTTCAAACACTAATTGTTTTATATTAAAAAAGTGATAAGATAAAACTACAATGAAAAATCCAAAAGTGGGAATAGTTATGGGCTCTGATTCTGATTTAGCCATACTAGCAGAAGCTGGAACAATATTGGAAGAATTCAGCGTATCTTATGAAATTACAGTAGCTTCAGCTCATCGCGCGCCCAGCATAGTTCATAAATACGCAACTACTGCCAAAGAAAGGGGACTAAAAGTTATCATCGCTGGCGCGGGCGGAGCGGCGCATTTGGCGGGAGTGATGGCTTCACTTACAACCATTCCTGTAATAGGCATACCCATTAAAGCAAAAAATTTAGACGGACTTGATTCACTTCTTTCCACCGTTGGCATGCCTCCCGGAGTGCCTGTCGCAACCGTCGGAATAAATGCAGGGAAAAATGCAGGCCTTCTCGCTATTCAAATACTCTCCTTAAATGATAAAAATTTGGAAGATAAAATGATTGTCTATAAAAACAAATTAGAAGAAGACAATAAAACGAAGGGCGAAAAATTATCCAAAATTGGATTTAAAAAATACTTAGAAAAATAAAAGAATGAAAAATCTGTCTTATAAAAATTCTGGAGTGAACATAGATATCGCCAATAGCGCAAAAAGCGAAATGGCCAAAATTTTAAAGACACAAAACAAGAGGGTGCTAAATAAAGTTGGAGCTTTTGCAACATTATTTGATGGGACTTTTCCAGAATACAAACATCCCGTCTTAATCTTTAAAACAGAAGAACCCGGCTCTAAACAAAAACTGGCATTAGAAAACAACAGCGTTGAAACAATTTGCCAAGATCTTATAAATCATCTGATAAACGACGCGATTGTTATGGGAGCAAGACCATTATCCGTTCAAGACTGCATTGTTTGTGGAAAAATAGAAAAAAATATTATTTTAAGGATAGTAAAATCTTTAAGCGAGACTTGCGCTGAAAATGGTTGCATTCTAACCGGCGGAGAAACTTCCGAACAACCCGGAGTTGTAGAAAATGGAACATATATAATGACAGCAAGCATAGTGGGTGTGGTAGAAAAAGAACTTATTATTGATGGCTCAAAAATTAAAGAAGGAGATATAGTTCTCGCGCTTGCCTCAAGCGGAATACATACAAATGGAGTTTCTTTAATAAGAAAAATAATGGAACAAAAACCAGAAATTCTTAATAAAAAGATAGGTAAAAAAACTTTTATAGAAAATGTTTTGACCCCACATAGATGTTATTACAATAGTCTAAAGGGTTTGTTTGACAAAAATGATTTGAACGGCCTAGCCCATATAACAGGTGGGGGAATAAAGGAAAACCTAAACAGAATATTGCCCATGAATTTAGACGCCATTATTGATATAGAAAAAATAAAAATCCTGCCAATATTTAGAACATTGAAAAAATTCGGCAACTTAGCTGATGATGATATGCTTCGAACATTTAATATGGGTGTCGGTATGACTGCCGTAGTAAAAAGAAGCTTCGCCGATGTTATGAAAAATCATTTAAAAAAATTTGGGGTAGATGCTTATGAAATAGGGAAAATTGTTAAAGGGAAAAAAGAGGTGAATTTTATCGGAAATTTAAATTGGTAATTATTAATATTTTAAAAAATTTTATGAATATTTTAGAAAAGACAAGTTTTAATAATTTAGGAGAAAAATATGTCGGAAAGGTGAGAGATGTGTATAATCAAAAAGATAAAGTTATTTTGATTTCCACCGACAGATATTCAGCTTTTGATCGCAATTTAGCGCTCATACCTTGTAAAGGACAAGTGCTTACTCAAATAAGCAAGTTTTGGTTCGAAAACACAAAAGATATTGTTCTAAATCACGTTATAGATTTTCCTGATCCAAATGTAGTTGTCGGTAAAAAATGCAAAGTTATCCCTATTGAAATGGTAGTGCGAGGTTATATCACTGGAATCACTGGGACTAGTTTATGGACTTTATATCAAAAAGGGCAAAGAGATTTTGGCGACTTTGTTTTACCAGACGGCATGAAGAAAAATCAAAAATTAGACAAACCTGTGCTTACTCCGACAACCAAATCAAATGAACACGATAGACCACTAACTACAGCAGATATTGTAAAAGAAAAAATCGTGTCAGAAGATTTATGGAGAAAATTGGCTGATTCAGCTTTAAAATTATTTACTCGCGGACAAGAAATAGCTCTGAAGCATGGACTCATTCTTGTGGACACAAAATATGAATTTGGCTTAGATTCAAACGGTGAGTTAACATTGGTTGATGAAATACACACACCAGACTCTTCTAGATATTGGCAAGCTAAAACATATAAGGAACGTATTGAAAAAGGTTTAGAACCAGAAAATTTTGACAAAGAATTTTTACGTTTGTGGTTTAAAGAAAATTGTGATCCTTACAAAGACGAAGTTGTTCCAAAAGCACCAGTCGAAATGGTAGAAGAACTTTCTCGCCGATATATACAAATTTTTGAACAGATCACCGGCGCTACTTTTAAAATTGAAAAAGGGAACATAGAAAAAAGAATAGAAAATAATTTAAAAAAATATACAATATAATGGCATAAGATAAAAAATTATTTAATAACCCAACCAGTGACAAACCTAGCGATAGCAAAGTTTGTCACTGGTTAAATTCTAAATATGAATAAAATCATTTCTTTTGAAAAGAAAAATCTTGGTCTATATACCGCAGATCAAATTAATGCTGACTGGAATAATCCTCCCAGAATTATGGGTGCACTCAAGGAAAGAGCAGAAATAGTAAATGACCCCCTTAATATTTCAGAGCACGTACTTCAAATTAAATATCCAAAAGGAAAAATAGGACAAGAACAAGATGGTGGAGGAGCTCAATGGAGATTTAAATTTGATAAAACTTATCATAAATTTACAGTTGAATACCAGGTATTGTTTCCTGTTGGTTTTGATTTTGTAAAAGGCGGAAAGTTGCCTGGTCTCTCTGGAGGCACATCGCCAGGAGGAGGCAAACCATCTGACGGTTCAGATGGTTTCTCAGCGAGAATTATGTGGCGAGAGGAAGGTGAAATATTCCAATATATGTACTGGATGGAACGGGATCCAGAAAAAACATGGGGTGATAATTTACCATGGATAGATATGAATGGAGATCGAAAATCATTTAAAATTATTCCTGGACAATGGCACACTCTAAAAACAGAAATTACCATGAATACGCCTGGAGAAAAAGATGGAAAAATTATCTCTTGGCTGGATGGCAAATTGGCTTTGCTTCAAAAGGGGGCCTTTAGAGCAAGAGATGCCACTTTCGGAATAGACAATTTTAACTTCACTACTTTCTTTGGTGGCATCACTCTCGACTGGGCTCCAATCAAAGATGAAGTTGTATATTTTAAGAATTTTAAATTTACTGGAGAAAATACAACTTCAGTTTAAAAATTTTTTATTTATCAAATTTATAGTCTTTGGCGAGTCTGAATGTTTTTATACAATCAAAAAGTTTTATATTTTTCAAATAATTTATGAATTCTTCTGGAAGGGGAGACGGACCAACCCAAACACTTCGCTGAATCATAATGTAATTAAATTTACGCAAATGAAATCTAAACCATTCTCTTTCTGCTTTGCGGACTTCTGGTATATCAAAAATAAGCAAAAGATTTTTTGGAGAATCCTTCTTAAAAGGTGACAAAAAAAGTTGTAGTCTTGCTTTTCTTTTCGCCATATACCTTTTCCCATTTTCACTCAATCTTAAACAGGAACCTTCGAATATCACATATTGCTTTTTTCTTAGGCGAGATATTGCTGTATTTATAGAATTTCTTTTATATTTTTTAAACACAGGTAAACCAAATATATTGACTGGCATACCTCTATATCTAAATTGAGGTGTTTGAAATAGTTCAAGTAATTCATTTTGAATACTCATTCCAATATTATATTCTCAAACAACAACAGTGACAAGTCTAGCTATCGCTAAGTTTGTCACTGTTGCGAATTTTGATTAAATTACTTATAATTGTTTTATGATTAACCATGCAATAAATCCATTAGACGGAAGATATTTTGAAAAAACTCGCGACTTAGCGCCGTATTTTTCGGAGCAAGCTTTGATGAAATATAGAGTAAAGATGGAGGGAGAATATTTAATTGCACTTTCTGCTCTAAGTAGATTAGCTTTGCGAAAATTTTCAGCTAGCGAAATAAAAACTATCAGAAATCTTTATGAAAAATTTGACGATGTTTCTTATCAAAAAATAAAGGAAGTGGAAACTGTCACAAATCACGACGTTAAAGCTGTTGAATATTTTATTAAAAAAGAACTTTCAAAGACATCCTTAAAAGATTGCATTGAATGGATTCATTTTGCTATTACATCAGAAGACACAAACAACATTGCGTATGCACTTATACTATCTGATTCGCTAGGGCATGTGATGTTACCATCTGTCTCTAAGATAATTTTAGAGATAAATAATCTTGCAAAAAAATATAAAGATTTACCTATGCTTGCTCGCACTCATGGCCAACCAGCTAGCCCAACGACTTTTGGTAAAGAAATGAAAGTGTTCGTCGCTCGTTTAGAAAAACAAGTCGAATATTTGAGAAATAAAAAAATATCAGCCAAACTAAATGGCGCAACTGGAAACTGGAACGCGCACGTTGTGGCTTATCCAAACATAGATTGGCAAAAATTTTCTCAAAATTTTATAAATAGTTTTAAACTAGAACCCAATCTCTTTACTACTCAAATAGAATGCCATGATAGTTATGTGACAGTTTTTGACACAATAAAAAGAATAAACACCATTTTACTAGACTTCAATCAAGATATATGGAGATATATTTCTGATGGATGGGTAATACAAAAACCAGTGAAAGGGGAAGTAGGTTCATCCACCATGCCACACAAAATAAATCCGATTGATTTTGAAAATAGTGAGGGAAATTTAGGACTTGCGAACGCTTTGTTTGAATTTTTTGCCCGCAAACTACCAATTTCTAGACTACAACGAGACCTTTCGGATTCTACAGTAGAACGTGCTTTTGGAACTTCTTTTGGGCATTCATATTTGGCTTATACTTCTTTATTAAAGGGTTTGAGTAAAATCAGCGTTAATGAAATAAAAATTAAAGAGGAATTAAATGCGCATCCGGAAATAATTACGGAGGCGATTCAGACTATTTTGCGACGAGAAGGAGAGAAAATGTCTTATGAAAAATTAAAAGAACTGACTCGTGGTAAAGTCGTCACACTTTCTGATATACATAAATTTATTGAAACTCTGGAAATCAATGATAAAGTAAAAAAAGAATTACTAAAAATCACACCTGAAAATTATATAGGACTAGCGCCAAAGATAGCTTCAAGGTAATATAAGGAATATGATATTTCGTATTTTAGCTTCCATTATACTGTTGTGGTCTGTGCTTTTTATGCCTTTCTGGGTATCTGTTATCTTGGCTTTGGCTGGCATGATATATTTTCGATTTTTCATAGAAGCGATTTTTTTATTTTTACTGTCAGATTTGCTTTATGGGACACCAGAATCAAAACTACACAATATGATTTTCGTTTCTTTTGTCACAGCACTTATTTGCCTCATAATCATAGAATTATCAAAAAAGAAATTAAGACTACACAATGAATTTCCAAAAATTTAGCAAAAAAACAAAGAAAAACACCTTCGTGGAACCAGACGAGATTTTTCTTGATTCAAAAAACTTGCAAAATTTCGATCGTCAACAATTTGAAGGTCGAATCGAAAAACCAATTTCAAAAAGAACCGTTAATTTTCTTGGCGTTTTTTTTATAATAATAATATTTATATTTGGAGGTCGATTAATCTATCTTCAAATACAAAATGGAGACGCATATAGAAAAAGGAGTGAAAACAATATTTTAGAAAAAGCAATCATTTTTGCTAAAAGAGGCATGATCTATGACAGAAATAAAAAAGAGCTGGCTTGGAATAAAAAAGAAGAAGGAAAAGAAGGGGACTTAACTCTATTATATACCCGAACTTACATGTCGCCTGGATTCTCTCACGTGTTGGGCTATGTTAGCTATCCAACAAAAGATTCTCGGGGAAATTATTGGCAAGATGAATTTCTGGGCAAAGACGGACTTGAAAAAGAATACAACGAAAAAATAAAAGGTGAAAACGGGTCAAAAATAATAGAAAAAAACGCAAAAGGGGTTATAAATTCAGAAAATATTGTAAACACTCCGGAACAAGGAAATGACTTAATCACAAGTTTGGATTCTAGAATTCAAACAAAATTATTTAATTTAATAAAAAATTTATCAGAAAATAATAACTTCACCGGTGGGGCTGGAATCATGATGAATGTTCAAAATGGAGAAATTATAGCTTCAACTAGTTTTCCTGAATATAATTCTGAAATTCTTTCATTGGGTAAAGATATAACAAAAATCAATGGTTATCTAACCAATAGGAATAAACCATTTCTAGATAGAACTATTTCTGGGCTCTATACTCCAGGTTCTATAGTAAAACCATTCTTTGCCTTGGGCGCCTTAGTAGAAAATGTTATTGATCCATACAAAAAAATTCTTTCAACCGGTTTTATATCAATTCCAAATCCTTATTTCCCAGATCAAGAAACAATTTTCAAAGACTGGAGAGTTAATGGTTGGACAGATATGGCAGAAGCCATAGCGGTGTCTTCTGATATTTATTTTTATGAAATAGGTGGAGGATATGAGGACCAAAAAGGACTTGGTATTGTGAATATTAAAAAATATGCGGAACTTTTTGGTTTTGGGAATAAAACCGGAGTTGATTTGCCAGATGAAATAAAGGGTGTAATTCCAAGTCCAGAATGGAAAGCGTTAAACTTCAAAAATGATGTTTGGCGTATCGGAGACACTTATCATACATCCATAGGACAATATGGATTTCAAGTTACTCCAATAGAAATGGCAAGGGCAGTTTCAGCCATAGCAAATAAAGGAAAACTTTTAACTCCACACTTTATTTTAGATGATAAAGAAAAAGAGAATCAAATCACAATAGTTAATTTTCCAAAAGAATATTTTGATGTGGTGCAAAAAGGCATGAGACAGGCCGTCACAGAAGGCACCGCAACTTCTCTAGATGTGCCCTATGTAAAAGTCGCAGTAAAAACTGGTACTGCTCAACTCGGAATTGCGAAAAATAAAGTAAACTCTTGGGTCATAGGATTTCTTCCATACGAAAATCCTAAATATGCTTTTACTGTTATGATGGAAGCCGGTCCCGCAAATAATAATGTAAATGCGTCTACTGTAATGCGGGGACTTCTAGATTGGATGTCCATCGATACTCCAGAATATTTTAAATAGTAAATGTTGCATATTGATACAATCTTGCTGTATAATACATTTATGCGTAGAGCATATTTACTTTTAATAATAGGAATTTGGATGACAATATTGCCATATCTGGGTTTTCCGTATTCTTTGAAAGACATTTTAACGACCATTTCTGGTCTTGGATTGATTCTTGTAAGCTACACGCTATACAAGGAGTTTAAAGTAAAAGAAGTTAAAAAGGAAACTTTTGATAATTTTTCAGAAAATAGATTTTCAAATGAAGCAGAGATAGGTTTCAATAACAATTCCGAAAATAAAATTTAAAAACTTAAACTATAAATGCAAAGATTTTCTAACAGCACAAAAAATACACTGACAGCTTTGGTTATTTTGGGCGCCTTTTTTTTAGGTGTCTATGTGGATAATCACAATCGTTCCGCTATAGATAAAGTATTACTTGATAATAAAGACACAGCTGTAGAGACAAAAGCGGATTTTTCTCCTTTTTGGAAAGTTTGGAATACTATAAATGAAAAAAACCAAACGGAAAATAAGATAACTGATCAAGATAAAGTTTATGGAGCAATTTCTGGTCTTGTGGGATCTTTAAATGACCCCTACAGTATATTTTTTAATCCAGAAGACGCAAAAGCTTTTGAAGAAGAAATCGCTGGCAATTTCACTGGAATTGGCATGGAAGTTGGCATAAAAGACAAGATACTTACCGTTATCGCTCCATTGAAAGACACACCTGCTTTTAGAGCAAATATCAAACCCGGCGATAAAATTTTAAAGATTAACCAAACCATCACGTCTTCTTTGAGTATTGAAAAAGCAATAAAATTAATACGAGGAGAAAAGGGCACTGTAGTTGTACTCACTATTTTTCGTGAAGGGGATAAAGAACCGAAAGAAATAAAAATCACAAGAGATATTATCAACATACCAACTCTTAACACAGAGCTTCGAGCAGACGGTGTTTTTGTAATAAAACTTTATAGTTTCTCGGCCAATTCAGCAACTCTTTTTCGGGATGCAATAAAAAAATTCGCAGAATCTAAAACCGACAAACTGTTGCTTGATTTACGAGGAAACCCCGGCGGATATTTAGACTCAGCCGTAGATATATCAAGCTGGTTTTTACCTAAAGGAAAAATTATTGTAACTGAAGAATACAGTGACAATAAAGAATCAGACATTATGCGAAGCAAGGGTTATAATGTTTTTAATGACAAGTTGAAATTTGTTATTTTGATAGATAATGGATCCGCTTCAGCGTCTGAAATAGTCGCCGGAGCAATGCAAGACCATGGTCGCGCAAAACTTGTGGGCAGTCAGAGTTTTGGCAAGGGTTCTGTGCAAGAAGCGATAAAAATCACCCCAGACACTCTCTTAAAGATTACAGTTGCCAAATGGCTCACGCCGAACGGAACTTCTATTTCAGAAAAAGGACTAACTCCAGATTATGTGGTAGAATTCACAAAAAAAGATGCTGAAAATAAACAAGACCCACAGCTGGACAAAGCGGTTGAGTTGCTACTTAGTGGAAAGTTGCAAAGTTTATAAAATTAAAAAATAAAAACAAAATGAAAGTAATATTTTTACATGATGTGCCAAGAGTGGGAAAAAAATACGATGTAAAAGAAATTAGCGATGGATACGCTGTTAATTTTCTATTGCCTAGAAAGTTGGCTGTAACCGCTACCCCAAAAGCTATCGCGGAACTTGAAACAATGAAAAAAGAAATCACCATTGAAAGGGAAGTGCAGGAAAATCTGCTCAGTAAAAATTTGGAAGAAATAAAAGACAAAGTCGTTACAATAAAAGGCAAAACAAATGAAAAAGGACATCTTTTCTCGGCAATCCATAAAAAAGAAATAATTCAAGCCATGAAAGATCAACAACATGCGGAGATCAGTGAAGAATTTATTGTCCTAGAAAAACCAATTAAAGAAATAGGGGAGCACGAAATCCAAATCTCTATAAAAGGCAAAAAGACTTCGTTTAAACTTATTGTGGAGAAAATATAAAAGATTCTTACGAAATTAAACTATATTGACGATTTTCTTTATTGCAGTTTTGCCATTGAAAGATGTCTTGCGTCGAGAGCCAAATTTGACTATACCGTCTTTAAGGGCAAAAAGAGTGTGATCTTTACCCAAACCGACACCCGTGCCAGCCATGACGACAGTCCCGCGCTGACGGACGATTATAGAGCCTTCTTTTGCCCTTTCTCCGTCATAAAGTTTAGTGCCTAAATATTGTGGATTTGAATCTCTTAAATTTTTTGCCGTTCCGCCGGCTTTTCTATGGGCCATATGATTTTAATGATATAATTTAAAGCAATTAGAGTATAAACAATTCTATGGAAAAAATCAAGCAATTTATTAAAAGCGAAAAAGGGAAGGATATTTTGATAGTTATTATCGTTATTTTGGTTGGTTTGGGCTCATTTGAATTGGGCAGACTATCCAAGGAAGATAGGAGTTCGGGAATTAAGATAGAATATGTAAAACAGGACAATAATGAACAAAAAGCGAACGACCCAATTATTTTTAACACAAAAAAAGTTGCCGTTAAAACTTTTTTTGCTTCAAATAAAGGAAGTAAATATTATTCCATCGGTTGTTCAGGCGGTAAACCATCAAACAAGAGAACAGAATTTATTTTTCAACAAAAGAAGAAGCAGAAGGGGCAGGGTATGAGCTTTCTAGCTCGTGTAATTAATATTCATTATACTAATATCATGTCGCACAATATATGTTTAGAGCATATAAAACATTATCTTTTAATATGTCTTCCTCACTTCACACTATTAAATAGATCTTTAATCCAATCTAGCGCTTGTTTAAGCCAATTAATTATATCAATCCAGGTGAGATGAAAATAAGCCAAAATTCCAGAAATCGTCACATTGAAATATTTCATCAACAAAAGAGCGACAATAATCACTATTATTAATTTTAAAAAACCATTTTCTCTATTATTTTTATTTTTCATAATCATATTTTATCACAAAATAATTAAGAAGGTAAATAATACAATGCATCTAGATAAGCATTTATTGGTGCAACAGGCAATCTATAAATACGTCCGCCACAAGCCGTAGAAGCCTTAGATGCCATTTTGACCGCTTCTGACGCATATAAAGAAACATGCAGATGCGGACCCGTAGTGTGTCCTGTATTACCACTATAACCCACTTTTTCTCCTCTTTTTATATGATCTCCTTCATGGACTTTTATTAGAGAAAGATGACCAAAAGTGCTAGAAAGTCCGTTGTTATATTTAATAAAAACAAACTTTCCAAAAGAGGCGCCAGGACAAGTTGAGTCCGTATCCCCCACGCCTAAAACAACGCCATCTGCCATCGCCATCACAGAAGTGCCAAGAGAGGCTCGAAAATCCACTCCGTTGTGCGTCCCAGAAGCGTATAAACGTTTAGAATCTACAGTTTTACCAAAAAGCTGAGT
>CAYIOX010000007.1:0-22035 GCA_964365245.1 uncultured Candidatus Saccharibacteria bacterium | reverse complement strand
TCGCTTATACATAAAAGGCGGAACGCCCCTCAAAGGAGCCCAAGTGGTCTGCCCACCCGCCCTGCGCCCATCTATGGTCATACTTATCTCAATGCTAGGAGCTAGTGGCACTTCAATACTACGAAATGTTTATATGATAAATCGTGGCTATGAAGAAATTGCTGAAAGATTAAATTCTATTGGTGCAGATATTAAAATAATTAAAGGGAATTAATGCAATTCCTAATAGTATGAACTTTTCTTCGGTACAAATTTTTTGAAGTTTAAAAAATTCTGAAGTTGCCTCGCCGTCGCTCGGCAAACCCCTTCGAAAAGTTATACTATTAGGAATAAGAAATATGAAAAAAGTCATCGTAATTTTAGGTCAAACTGCTACTGGTAAAAGTAATCTAGCTGTAAAAATCGCCAATAAAATAGATGGCGAGATAATCTCTGCAGATTCAAGACAGGTTTATAAAGGGCTCGATATTGGAACTGGGAAGATCAACAAGAAAGAAATGAAAGGTATCCCTCATCATTTACTCGATGTCGCTAATTCAAAAAAGAAATTCACGGTTGTTGAATATGCAAAGATGACAAACTTAGCGATAGCAGAGATTGTCACTCGTGGAAAAATACCAATAATTTGCGGTGGCACAGGTTTTTACATTGATGCCGTGACTAAAGGCGTCGTTTTCCCAGAAGTTCCGCCAAACGAAAAACTTCGCAGAGTATTATACTCAAAAAAAGCGATAGCATTATTTGAGTATCTAAAAAAAATAGATCCAGAAAGAGCAAAAAACATAGATCCCAAAAATAAAGTCAGACTCATAAGAGCTATTGAAATAGCTAAGGCTCTAGGCAAGGTTCCAAAAATCACAGCGATAAAACCAAAATACAAATTTATAAAAATTGGCTTATATTTACCACCAGATAAATTGAAAAAGAAAGTGGAGAAAAGAGTTAAGAAAATGTTTAGAGATGGTTTACTTAATGAAATCAAAAAGTTAAAAAAAGCTGGCGTGTCAGAAAAAAGACTTAGAGAATTAGGCTTTGAATATTACAAACCGACACCAGAAAGAGTCATCACCGAAACTCTTAAATATGCCAAACGTCAGCTGGTTTGGTTTAAAAGAGATAAAAAGATTAAATGGTTTGATGCGTCAAAAAAATTACCGCAAAATTATAATTTATTTATAAAAGGATTAAAATTGGTGTTTGTATCATAATAGTCTTCACCTTCTTTCCTTTTCAAAAAATTAACGACTTTATAAGTTATCGGAGTAAAGAGTATTTCAATACCGCTTTTAAAGAGATAATTGGAAATTATTAATGTAATAAGGAGTGAGTTCGGTAAGATACCCCAAAAAGCTATCAAAATAAAAAGCGAACTATCTATTAATTCGCCCACCAAAGTCGAACTAATAGTTCTAACCCAAAGCATTTTACCCTTAGTCCATACTTTCATTTTTGCTAAAATAAATGAATTCGAAAAAGAACCAACAAAATAAGCTATTAAACTAGCTAATACAATTCTAGGTGTTAAGCCCAAAATTGTATCATAGGCTGATTGATTACCCCAATCAGGTGCAGGAGGAAGTTTACCCACGACAATAAACACTACTGACATCAGTAAAGCCATAAAAAATCCGAGCCAAATAACACTTCTGGATTTCTTGTAACCATACACTTCAGTCAAAATGTCTCCGAAAATGTAACTCAAAGGAAAAAGCAGTGTTCCTCCATCAAAAACAAACCATTTCAAATCGACAATCTTAGATGAGACGACATTTGAAATCAGTAAAACTGAAACAAAGAAAACACTAATCGCACCCAGATATTTGTAATTTTTTTCCATAAATTAATGTATGTATTTTATAATTTCCCTTCTTTGGCAAGTTTAATTGAATTTCTTCCAGTCTGTATTTTTAAAATACTTGGCGGGCTTTGCCACGCCGAAGCTATGACGAAGCTCGCCGTCGCTCTGGTGAGCTTTGGCGTAGCGAAGGCGGGCTATCAAATCCTAGATTGGAACACCATACAAGATATGGTTCTTAAATGGAATAGGACCTTTCAGGGATTTGATCTTGTTAATTAACCTAATAAACTGGCCTTATTATACTTTACTTTTATCCAAAAGAGAATTATTACCAACTACCTATGAATTTATAGAACAGGCGCTCACAGTATCCTAAATAAAGGATTTGGGCTATAATCCTGTTATGTGGATTTGGGCAATAGTTATTATTATAGCTGTTTGGTTGATAACCAAACGATCTCAAAAATCTAATCTTTCACACAGCGAAAGTAGTGTTTCGGAACACGAAACTAGTCAAATTGATGAAGACTATGTTTTTAAGGTTCAGGGACAATTTGAAAAAACTCTCCAAGATACTTTTTTGCCGGACGCAGTAAAATATAAAGATTTATACATTTACTACCATTTGATGCGACCGTGGTTTATTGAACTTTGTGGAAAGCATCGCTATGACGAATCAATGATTCAAAAATTGAGAAAAGATTGGCTAGATTATATGGAATCATTAGGAGATAGAGGCACATATAATTTTCTTTCGCTAGAAGCTGAAACCGAAGAACAAAGAGAGTCCTATAGAGAGAAACATATTGTAGCTTCAAGAAAAGTTTTTGCTATTCAAGATGCTTTTGCTGTCGCTGTTGGAGAAAAAGGAGTAAAAGAATTGGCTGATGTTCAAGCTAAAGAGGAATTTGCCTTTACAAGAGAAGGAGAACTTGAACCGGAAGAAGAATCTTCCTAGAGCAAAGTTAAGTCAATTATTACTCTCCACTTTTATAGCAAAATACACACTCAAAACTAGAGTGAGCAAAAATGTATACCAATTTTTAGGCATATGCAAAACATCAACTAGCAAATTAAATATACCCCATATAATTACCGGCCATAACAAAATAGAGAACAACATTTCATCAATAAATTTTATAGTGTTTTTCATTTTGAAAATTTAGCGTCCAAGTAAGCCAAAATAGTGTTTACAGTGTTAATAATAAGCATCGCTTCGTCCTGATCAAGGAGATCTGAATTTGGATGAGCAATACTAGAGCTATTTCTTATGGGATTTAGTTTATCAAAAATGTTTGCCATACTTTTCAAAACTTGGTCAATGTTTTCATTTTTAATATCAAAAGCTTTGTGGTGTGCCTTTATTTCTTTTAATAGTTGGTTGAGGGTTGGGTCAGCTGGATAAGAAATCTTCTCTTCATCACAAACCTTTTTCAGATAGCCGTGCAAAACTGTATGAACTCTGTCTACGGCACTAGTTGCTCCCTGTGTGGTAATAAGAATTTTTGCGTCATTTACGGCTTGATTGATAGTGCTACCTGTAATCTTGAGTTCCGGGGGCTTAACTGGTTCAATCTGTTCTGATCCACCTTTGGAATTTATTAATTCTTGTATAAGTATATGAAGCCCGCTCAACTGATTATTGGATTCAGAAACTTGAACAAAAATTCCGGACTTTGGCACATTCCTCCATTTGGGAATAGCTTTTTCTATTTTCAAAGCTTCAATTTTTTCAAAGAATGGTCTGAAAGAATTGAGTTCGTCTTCAATTCTATGTTTTGTAGCATACAATTCGTCCGACTTTAGGAGACCCAAATCACCCAGAGATAATAATTCATTTATTTCTTTAAGCTGGGAATTGAGTTTTTCTAATAATTCTTTGTTCGTCATTATTTATAACTATATTGATTCAATAATGTCTACAAGGGGCTTTATTGCATTTTTGCACTCTGCGCTTTCATCGTTTATTATTTCTTCTGCGATATTTACTTTTCTTGTTGGGGAAACCCAACTTGCAAATTGAGCTAGGATACTTTTTCCATAAAATAACTTTCTTGCTTCGTCAGACCATCCATTGCTTATTGCACTTTCCAGAGTAGATTTCCAAAATTCCACTCTAGCTTTTATATTAGCTTCTGAAAAATCATTCTCATAACCAGCCACAACTATATCCTTTTTATCTTTTATCCCTTTTGCAATATCTTCAACCGAAGAGCTAGGAGTGATTGGGATAGAGGGAGTGGCATCAAAATTACCGGCTTTGAATCTTATTTCGCTTTTTACATAGTGTAAAACAGTTGAATTTATCTGCGTTTTTGCAAACTCAATAAGTTTTTGACCTATTTCTTCAACTGTTCTTGGTTTCGCAGAATCAATCTTTAAGGAAATTTTTTGAAGCGCTTCGGGAACCAGAAAGGTGTTTTCAATATGATAAAAAGGTAAGAATTTAAGTTTACCGCCTGACTTGGTGGTAAAATCTACAACCTGTTCATCTGTAATGCTATCCCTATCTCTTACCATAAAAAGATCAATGCCGAAAACACCTTTTTGTAAGGTGTCGCATATCAAGGACATATTATTTATATTATTACAGCCATCAGAGGGTATTATTGCTAGGTCAATTTTTGAAGTTTTAGCAATGGAAGAAAACACATTTCTATCCATACTTGTATTTGTTCCCTCAACGAAAAGTAGCTTTTTACCAAGAGACAACATACCTATTGTTTCTCGTAGGTTGGGTATCAATTTTAGGTCTCCCAAATTACTAGAATCCACTTTTATGGCTTGATTTCCGGAAGTAATCCTAGATTTTGGCCTTATAAAATAAATACCAGTATCAAAAGAATTTCCAATAATATCGGCAGAGTGAGTAAATAAGAAAAATTGATTCCTTGCTCCAATGGATTTAAGAACCTTTACCAAGCGAAAAGAAAGTTCTGGGTGTAAGTGTAGTTCTGGCTCATCAATGACTATGACACTATCAGTAGGATTTTGTAAAAGAATATCAAAACTTAACACTATAACCTCCCTTTCTCCAGAAGAAAGGTCAGAAAAAGATCTTAAGGTTTTATCTTCATCATAGTATTGAATTGTTAAGCTATGAGGCTCAATCGGAGCCATCGTCTTTGGGTATAAAAGTTTTCCAAATAAATCTTCAAATTTCTTCGTGGTATCTTCTTGTCTACTTACTAACACTTCTGTTGAAGATGAATTACTTTCCAGCTTACTATGAGCTGATCTTCCTAAACCCACTATTAGTTTTTGTTTTTCTTGAAGAAGAGTGTCGCAAATATCATTGAATCTATCTCTAATTCTTTTGGCGGAATAGCTTGAATCCTCTTCTTCGTCATCCTGCAATGCGCTAACTTGTGAAAAGTTTCTTTGATTAAATTGAATTGTTTCAATTTGCCTACCTGAATCTATGTGAATTAACCTAGAAGAGGTATTTATTTTCTTCCTCCTCCGTGAAAAATTGCTCCAAAATGAAGTGTTGGGTAAGGTAATTTCTGGGCTACCCCAATTGGTTAATTCTTCTTCATTTGTTGCCTGCAAGATAACGCTTGAATTAGGTGGAGGGTTGCCCTGATTTTGAAATATGTGGCATATTGAATCTTTTATTTTGGTCTTCCCAACGCCATTGGGGCCGGCAATAACTACAAAATCACTTAAATTTTCCAATAAAACTTCCCTGATTACTTGATATTTTTTTATGTCTAATTGCTTAATTCTCATTAGCTCTCAAAATACCACGAAAATCATAAATAATCCAGAGTTTTTATGGGTAAAATATACTGCCTATAAACCATAAGGAGTATAGAGTGAAGATGCAGTTCAAGATAATTAGAGTAAGTATAAAGTAATTAAAATATGATTTCTTGTTCTGTGTTTGCTTTCGTATCTTAAAACAAAACCATAACGCTAAAGCCCAGATAACGGGAGGTAAGAAATATGGCAAGTCTAGGATAAATGTTGGCGAGAATCCAAAATAATGATCTTGGCCCGTATACATTAACCGGCCGGAAAACACATCAAAGTATTTATCAAAAAGTATAGGAGTAAAAGCATATATAAAGAACGGAAGAATTGTTAAGCCAATAATCCATACCACTCGCTTGGTTTTCTGCTCTTTTTCCAGCTCTTCATTTTTTGCTTCTTGGAGAGTATCTATCGCTAATCTCTTAATCCTTTTTATCTCCGGATCGTCATAAACTTCATATCTCAATATATCCATTTCCTTTTTCTGTTGCCGGATGGTCCTGTCCATTCCTATAACTTGCGCAATTGAGATAAAAAGGAAAACAGACAAAAGGCCGATAAGATATAAGTTGGTTTGAATGCTTTCGGTAGCAAAGCTATATACTACATAGCAGAACAATACCATTAGGGACATAGGCACTAGAAAATCAACAAAAAACCATTTTGCTTTATTTTTCATCTTTTTTGGCTTTTAGCTTTATAGTTTTGTAAATCCATACAATTCCACATATCAAGCCAAATAAGGCCACTGTATCGCCAATAGCGCCTTTAATAAGTATTGGGCCGGCCAATAGACCAACTACGGCCGTATAACCGAACTCACGCCTATCCCATCGTATAACCTTGCCGTCTTCACCTACTGTAGGCTTAAAAAAGAAACCTTTCTTATCTTTATTTTCCATAACATTTTGTTATGGCCAAGAAGCAAAAAACTCCTAGCCAGTCGGTGGTTTTGAAGCCACCCATATCCGTTTCCAGATATGGCCCAACAAGAGCATCTCTGACTAGGAGATCTTTACTCTTGTTGGGACTTGCGACCATATCCTAAAGATTTTAGGGGTTAGGTCTTCTATTAAATTATGGGGATATTATACCACCACTTGAATTTTGAAACTAACAGTAATATAATAGGAGTATAGAACCTTGAAAACTATGTAAACCTAGAATTTGGTTAAGAGCCAACTGGCCTAAATTGTTGCTACCCTGAACTTCTAACGGTAGATTCCTATAAAAAATAGGAAGAGAACGGGAACAAAATCACTCACAATTTTTTAGGCAGAAATTCAGAACTTTTTGTTCAAACAAATTTACTTATTATGGATTTTATTGAAACTTCTGCTAGATCCGGCAGAACGCACGATGCAGTTATGAGGATGTAAAATAAACCGTAAATAAAAGAAATGATATTTAAGTTGAGGTATTAAAATCTTCGTCTTTATGATGATGGCTTTTTGATATTTTGACTTAACTATCAGCCCAAAAACCAGCATTGAAAGATGTTGGTTTTTTGCTTTGCATAGACCAAAAGGTTCTTACCTTTATGACAGTAAGAATCATAAAAAAAGGCAATTTAGGAAACCAAAAACCACTCACAATAAAACAACAAAAGGTGGTTTCTTTGGTATCGGGAAATGTCGGGAAAATGAGGAGTAAGGCCGACATCTTACGGCAAGCTGGATATTCTCCTAGCGTAGTTGATAATCCTGACCACATATTTAATTCCCTACCCTTAAAAGGAGCGCTAGAGGCCACCATCACCAAGATGCGGGCCATTTCTGATAAAGCCCTAACTGCCCTTGAGAATAAGCCCTTTGATAAAGAAAGTGCATACAACCTAGCGATGATTTCTAGCACTATGACCAAGAACCTAGAGCTGTTGGAGGGTCGGCCAACGGACAGAACAGCATATGAGCTTCCAGAAGAAGAGAAAGCTCACATACGCAAGTTATTAAAAATGAATAGTAAATGCCGAAAATGCGGAGAATAATATGATTTCTCTCAAAGATTTCAAAAAAGCATTAGGAGAAACTGCTGACACTATGACGGAAGAGCAGATTCTTCAATTGAGAGACCAGCAAGACCAAATGGCTGAAATCTTTTTTAATTCTTGGCTAGTTGAAACTAAAAAAAGTAATGTATAATAAATCTATGGCTGATAATATCAAAGCTAAAAATTGTCTTATCTACTGCCGAGTAAGCTCTTCCAAACAAGCCCAGCAAGGTGAGAGCCTTGAACTTCAAGAGTCAATTTGTCGCGGTATTGCAGAAAAATCTGAACTAAACATCCTTGAAGTTTTCAAGGAACAATTTTCTGGAAGAAAAGAAGTAAGACCTGTGATTGAGGACATCTTTTCATATTTGAAAAAACAACCCAATAAGGTAGATGTTTTGATAGTGCGCGCCATAGATAGATTTACAAGAAATGGCACATTGGGCTATGAAAATCTTACAAAGCGCTTGATGGAATACAATGTAAGGGTTGTTGATAGTTATGGAATAATACAACAGTCCAAAAATACGCTTGAGCATTTAGGTGTTGAATATGATTGGAGCAGAATACGCCCAAGTGAGATAACTGAACTCGTAATGGCGCAACAAGGCAAGAGTGAAGTTAATCAAATTCTTACTCGCACAATTGGAGCTGAAATTGCGTTAGTGCGAGATGGGTATCATATAGGGCAACCCCGAGAAGGATTTATTAACTCAAGAATGCTTGTTGATGGAAAGAAAAAGCCTGTTCAAATACCAGATCCAAATTCTGCACACTTTTTTATTAAAATGTTTGAATTAAGAGCCTCCGGCTCTTTTACAGATAAAGAGATAGTAGACCAAATAAATGCTCTAGGTTATCGTTCACGCACAAAGCATAGATGGTCCAAAACTAAAGAAAGAATAATCGGTTCAACTGGTGGAATGAAACTTAATGTTAAGCATTTCCAGCACATAATCGCCAATCCTATTTACTGTGGCGTTAATACGCAAAAGTGGCTTTCTGCGCCTATTAAAACTAAATATCCGGGCCTAGTTAGTATTCCCATTTTTAATCAGGCCAACAAGAACTCCAAATTTATTGAAGAAAGCGAGAACGGAAATATAATAATCCACAAGGACTACAACCCGCATAGTCTTAAAAGAACAAAAGATAATCCGATGTTTCCTTTCAAAACAGTTGTTTTGTGTTCTGTTTGTGAAAAACCTTTTTTGGGTAGTGTATCAAAAGGAAAATCGGGAAAGGGTTTCCCATCTTACCATTGTGCAAGAGGCCATAAGCAGTATGGGGTAAACAAGAAAGAATTTGAAAAAACTCTCGCTTACTTTATAAATAACCTCAAATATAAAGAGGGTTTCTTAAGAAGCTTTGAGGCAACGCTTATAAATAAATACAGAGAAAAAGAAAGAGAGATTGGTGAGTTCTCACTAAAAGCTGGAAATAATGTTGGGGAGCTTGAAGCAGAAAAATTACAAAAGATTAAAGCTTTTACTAATACTGAAAATACTACAATAAAAGCAGAGTTGGAAAAACAGATTGATGAAATACAAAGACAAATAATTGAAGCTCAAACGGAACGCAATAAATTGGAAGTAAAAGAAAATGATATTCACTCTTTTATCAAATACGCAAAATACTTAATGGAACACCCAGAAGAAATGCTTTTGAAACAAAAGAATTTTACTATTTTAAGGGCACTTTTCGGATTAGTTTTTGATAAACTACCTTCTTATACAGAAATAGTTAATGGAACACCAAAATTGTCCTTACCTTACAAGCTATCAGAGGAATTTTATACCAACAAAGACTTCACTGCGGGCCCACTAGGAATCGAACCTAGGTCTTCCCTTTTGGAGAGGGAAATTCTACCTCTAAACTATGGACCCGTAGTCTTATTTATACTCTAATTTAACAAAAAGGGCAAAAGAAAACCCCACAATGGGGGTTTTCTGGAAAAATATTACTTCTTTGATTCTTTGTGTTTAGTTTGCTTTCGACACCATCGGCAATACTTTTTAAGCTCGATTTTTTTAGTAACGAGTTTCTTGTTCTTACTGGACCAGTAATTTATGCGTTTGCAGGTCGCGCAACCAAGTTTTATAAGTCTATCTTGTGACATGTGAGTATACTAATATAAAAAATCAAAAAAAGCAAATAGAAGACTCTTTAAAAGACAGACTAGGTCTTTATCTTTTTTGCCTTAATTTTTGTTTCGAGTAAAAGACTAGAAACCTTGGAAAATTTTAAGGGATTACCCGTCGTGAGATAGATTGCTCGCCCTTTTTTGGAAGTATTTTTGTTTTTAATTTTATGCTTCAAAAGTAGGAATCTGGTTTGTTTAGCAATAGCTTTTCCACTATCTAAAAGTTCAACCTCATTTCCAACAATTTTTTGTATTGATTTTTTAAGAAACGGATAATGCGTGCAACCCAAAACTAAATAATCGACGTTTGATTTTAAAATTATTTTCAAATATTTTAATAGTAAATTGCCAACCTTTTTTCCGTTCAATTCACCCTCTTCCACCACATCCACAAGACCCCTACATCCGACATTCAATGTATTTACGCCAAAACAATAATCTTTTATAAGTTTTTTTAGAGCTTTACTTTTAGAAGTCGCAATAGTAGCCATTACTGCGATATTTTTTGTTTTTGTTTTTTCTGCCGCCACCTTAACAGCAGGAATAGTGCCAACGATTGGAAAACTATATCTTTGTCTTAATTCTTTGATGGTGTTTGAAGTGGCAGTGTTGCACGCCAAAATTAGCATTTTTATATCGTAGTTTTTGATAAAATAATTTGTGATTTTTAAACTTCTCTCCACTAATTCTTTTTTGCTTTTTTCTCCATAAGGAAGATGTGATTGATCAGCAAAAAAAACAAAGTCCTCGTTTGGAAGCATTTTTTTTAATTCTCGTAATACAGAAAGTCCACCCACGCCAGAATCAAAAACTCCAATTGGTCTATTATTTTTTTCTTTACTAATATTTGACATATTAAAATAATTAAACTACTTTATAACCCTAGGCAATAAGGAACTTATACGGGTAGTTATCTCATAATTAATGGTATCAAGCTTTTTCGCAAGCTCTTCGGCTGTAATTTCTTTATCCCCCTGACAGCCCAATATCACCACTTCATCTTCCACTTTAACATTTTTTAGATGATTTACATCAACTGTAAACATATTCATAGAGACTCTCCCGACTACTTTACACCTAGTGCCACCAATCAAAACCTCTCCTTTGTTTGACAGATTTCTATCAAAACCGTCGGCATAGCCCTGCGGAATAATGGCGATTTTCATTACCTTTTTTGTTTTATAAGTCAACCCATAGCCCACAGTGCTACCCTTCGGTAAAGTTTTTATTTGAGCTATTTTTGTTTTCCAAGATAACACAGGCTTAAGCTCAATTTTGTTTTTACCTGTCTGCGCAGGCAGGTAAATTTTTTTTATATTTTCTGACGGCCACATGCCATAAACTCCGATACCTAAACGTATCATAGAATGAATACCAAGATTCTTTTCATACACAAACAAACCGGAAGTCGCAGATATGTGAGTTTCTAGATTTACCCCACTTTGGCGTGCGTTTTGAAAGCCACAACTTTTTGCCAACTCTATGGCTTTTTTATATTCATCAATTTGTTTTTGCGCATGGGAAAAGTCGCGAGTGTCTTCAATATTTGCAAAATGAGCATAGATACCAGAAACTTTTATATTTTTATATTTTTGTATTTCTTTAAATAAACCTGATAATTCACTTACCAAAAATCCTTCTCGCCCCAAGAATGCATCCACCGGAATATGAATTTCTTGCCTTGCCCGTGCTGGGACGGCCGAGGGAATCACTTGGCACATAAGAGCCACGGATGATATGTGTCTAACTTGTTCTAAATTAAAAGCGGTCAAGATACATCCGAGCTTTATAGCTTTTTCTAAATCACTTATCTGCACATAACCCAAAAGAAGAGTTTTTTTCTTACTTACTTTACGCAACAATTCCAACTCTTCTACGCTATTTATTTGAAAATAATCCACATACGGTTCAAGAATTTTTGCAATTTCATTTTGTCCGTGCCCATAAGCGTTACCTTTTATGGCGAGAGAGAGCCTGGTTCCCCTTTTTGCCAAATTTCTAAACTGCTTGATGTTATGAATCAAGTTGTTTTTCGAAAGTTCTATAAATGAAAGTGGAAAATATTTTTTCACGACGCATCTATTAGATTGTTGTTTTTAATTTTCGCTCTTTCTCAAACCGCTCGATCGCTAGATTGATTAACTTATTTAAAAGTTCCGATATAGGAATTCCGCTTGCCTCCCACAATTTCGGATACATGCTGATAGCAGTAAATCCGGGAATAGTGTTTATCTCATTGACCAACACATCTCCATTTTTTTTAAGAAAAAAATCTACTCGACTCAACCCCTCGCAATTTAAAGTCTGAAATGTTTTTATGGCTAACTCTTGAACCTTTTTTGTTGTCTTTTTATCAATTTTCGCAGGAATTTCTGCCACTGATCCCTCATCTATATATTTTGCATTATAAGAATAAAATTCTTGATTAGCGATAATTTCTCCTGGAATAGATGCTATTGGTGCATCGTTACCTAAAAGAGCGCATTCTATCTCGCGTCCATCAATAAATTCCTCAATGATGATTTTGGTATCAAAAAGAAATGCTTCATCTATCGCCTTTTTAAATTCTTTTTCATTTCGCACTTTACTTATCCCCACCGAAGAACCCATATTTGCCGGTTTTATAAAAAGTGGCAAACCAAGTTCTTTTTTTATTTTATTAAAATCTATTTTTTCATTATTTCGAATTGTTATAAATTTTCCTATAGGAATACCAGCGTCACGCAAGAGCTTTTTCATTACGTCCTTATCCATTCCCACCGCCGAACCGAGAACACTAGGACCCACAAAAGCCACACCCTCCAATTTTAAAAATCCTTGCATACTGCCATCTTCACCAAACGGTCCATGTAAGACCGGAAAAACTACATCAAAATTTTTAATTCTATTAAAATCAAACTGACCATCTCGACCTATTTTTATTGGAGTTATTTGGTATTTTTTCTTATTTAAAGCATTTATTACATTTTTTGCAGACTGTAAAGACACATCATGTTCAGCCGATCTACCCCCAAAAAGCACCCCAATTTTTAATTTCTTTTTCATTTTTTGAGTTTAGCACTTTTTGAATTTTTAGGAAAGTTTGACAGATTTTTATATTTAAACACAAATTTTTCAATTTACGCGATAGCGTAAATATGTATTTAATAGATTTCTTGATTGTAGTGTTCAGCGCAAACTACTTTTTCAGGACCACCTTCTAATACCGACAAGTAGGTAGTATCAACCTCTTTATCACCAAAGAAACACATTCTTTTTTGTAATTTCATAGGATTTCTGAGTTTCAAACGCATATTATGCCTTTCGTCTGGATGAATAGAAGGCAATGGTAAATTAAGTCTTCGATAAAAACTTAATTCTTGTTCAAGTATTTTGAACGGCTTCTTTGTAATTTCACACTCAATTACTTCGTCAAGAATTGAATCCTCAACTTCAGCGATAGTTTCCGGCAAGTTCTTTCCCTTAATAGATGTTTTATAAGCGTTAGGAATATGTTCACGCCACAAATATCCTTTTGATTCGGCTATTTTTTCATTAATGGGAAAATAATCTTGCGCAACTGTTTCATTGTAAGCAAAAGGCGACATGTCAATCGGAAAAAATTCTCCATATCCATAAGATCTGCCTTGTCTGTCTATGTAGGGAATTTTTTTCATTTGTTCTATAATTTTGGGCACTAAAATTTCATATTCTTCTTTTGTGTATTGTTTATTTAAAATACAATATTGTTTGCCATTCATCTCCACACACCCGAAACAATCATGACAATTATTAATCATATAACTATAGTAAATATTTCTAGACCACCAAACAGTCACACCAAAAAGCACATAATTATTTTGCACTCCCACACTTATTCCCTCATAATTTAATTCCGAACTATCGCCGCATCCCGGTCCTATATCGTAAGAATCTTTCAATCCTTTTGAACCCCAACTGGCATATTTAACATTTTCAGCTCCGTCATTAAAATCAAAAATATCAAAACAGTTGCGAGAATTAGAAACTTGATCACCCATCACATTATTAGTATTGGTAAGTTTTAAATGTTTATGAAAAGCCTTGTGCCACAATTTTTCAAATTTTATTTTAGCTTTTTTTATTCCAGATCTGGTATCTAAAGCCAGTTCATTTTTCTTTTTTAGATATTCTTCTTTATTATATTGAACATTTTCTATGCAATAACTTTTACTGCGTAAATTGGTGCATAAAATACAATTGGAACAATTTCGACAATCATATAAAAGATAAGAATCAAGACATCCTTCACTTTCTCTAGAAAAAAACAATCTGCTAGAATCACTGCAATATACATTTTCATAACAAAATTCAGTCGCAAAAGAAGTATAAGAATCAAAGGTATACATGCCATGCCAAAGTCTATTGCAATACATACAATCCTCACTACGCCAAGCCGCGCTAATTAAATAACAATTTTTTTGTTCTACCGTCACATTACAAAAACGCGCATTCACAGATTTTGAATCAAATAACGGCATATGCGGAACACTTTCCAAAAGTTCTCTAAATTGCTCGAAAAATGACCGAGAAAAATCATAATCTTTTCCATAATCACACGGATCCCAAGAATCACTCCACCATGTTTCTCGATCATAAGTCATCACCTTCTCATCTGGATGATAAACTGAGATCAAGGTTTCATTTGTTTTTGAAGCGCTATTTGTGCGTCTAAATAAAGCATGTTCATTCCTCCACATCATTCGCCTTATCATCCTGCATTCCGGACACCAAGTTGGCGGAGGAACTTTAATTTTTTCATAAAATCCAAAATCTTCCGGCTCTATTGTAAAGTCTTTCTTGCAGTTCTGACATATTTTGTTTTCACTTTTGTATTCCATAAATTCACCTCACCCGACCTTCGGCCACCCTCTCCTTAGTAAGGAGAGGGGCTGGGGGTGAGGTCAAAACAATTTAATTACGTCGTGAAAAGTTACCACCACCATCAAAAGTATCAAAATGCCAAAACCTATCATGTTCGCGGTATTGGCAAATTTTGGATTAAGACGTGAACCTTTTATTTTTTCAATAAGTAAAAACAAAAGTCTTCCCCCATCAAGCGCCGGAAATGGAAGCAAATTTATAATAGCGAGATTCACCGATATAAGCCCAGCAAAAGATAAAAGATAAACGAAACCAAATTGGTAAGCGTCTCCGACAATACCCACCATACCCACGGGGCCCGTAATGGATTCAAAGCTACCCTTACCCCTTATACTGTCTGCAATAAGCGTATAAAGCCCCACGACGGTGCCTTTGGTAACATACCATGTGAGGACTATTCCCTCTTTTAGAGCTGAAAATACAGGCAATTTAACAGTTCCGATCATATCCATAGATACACCTATGGAAGGCTCTTTAGTTGTTTTATTTATAGTTGGAGTGATGATGACTGTTTTAAACACTTTGTTTTTTCCTCGGACATATTCAAAATTTATTTTTTTCTCTCCATGAGATAGCACAAAAGATTTCAAGGTGTCAGGAGTTATGTTTGAAACAAAATCATCTCCGCTAGATATAGCTACTATTCTGTCACCAGATTTTAATCCAGCCATTTCAGCTGGAGATTTTTCTAGGACAGACACAACGGTTAAGTTTACATTGGAAGCTGTATAACCTACCGGCTCACTGCCGACAGATGTCGGAAGCCCAGACATAAAACCTACGGAAAATAAAATCCATGCCAGCACAAAATTCATAAATACACCAGCAAATAAAACTATGGCTTGTTTCCATTTTGCTTTATGGACAAAACTTCTATTTTTATCAGGGCCATTGGTGTTTTCATCGTCTGGATTCTCGCCGAAAATTTTCACAAAACCGCCAATAGGCAAAAGGTTTAAACTATATTCGGTCTCGCCAAATTTCTTGCCAAAAATTTTCGGCGGAAAGCCGAAACCGAATTCATCTACTCGTATGCCAAATCTTTTCGCGCTGAAAAAATGTCCAAATTCATGGACGAGGACGAGAACTAATAAAATTATAATAAAAATTAAAATGCTCATAAAATTCACCTCTCCCCAAACCCTCTCCTTATCAAGGAGAGGGCGAAGGATGAGGTCCTACCCCAACACTTCTTTTTGCTTTTTTTCAAAACTCGCTTCCAGATTTTTATTTGTTTCGTCAATAATCTTCTGTAATTCTTCCTTCGCTTTAAATTTTTCGTCTTCCGTCATCTTGCCTTCTTTTTGTTTTACTTGAACATCTTCCCAAATTCGTTCACGTTCGCGACGAACTGTAATTCTTTGCTCCTCTAGCTTTTCTTTTAGAACTTTTACAAGAGTTTGTCTTGTTTCTGTGGTTAATTGGGGAAAAATAACTCTAATACCCAGATCATCAGTGGCAACTGATAATCCCAAATTGGCGACATTTATCGCTTTTTCCACATTTTTTATTTGACTCTTATCCCATGGAACAATACGCAAAGTTTTTGGATCTTCTATCGAAACAGTAGCGACATTTTTTAATGGAACACGAGAACCATAAGATTCAACCGAAACACTATCCAAGATCATCGGAGAAGCGCGCCCGATGTTTAATTGACTATATTCTTTACTCAAAAACTCCCCCACTTTTTTAATCTCTATTTTGAAATTTGAAAAATTGTATTGCATAAACTTATTATAACATAGGAATTATTAAAGCCACTGATTCCATTAAAGTTTTAACGGAAGATCCTGGCATACGTAAAAACTCGCGAACTTTTAAAAAATGTTCAAACAAAACAATATCAAGGGGTGTTTTTAATATTAGTTTGTTGCATAACACAGATTCAAGAGCATTTAAAAATTTCAAAGCTTTTGAACGAGTGGAGTCCAAAGCAACAATTTCATTACTCTCTTCATCTTCTTTTGGTTCAATCAATAATTCTTTTATAAAATCAATTCTTTTTTGCAAAGACATGCCAATAAATTTCTCCACATCTTCTGTTTTTGTGTTTACATTTTTGTTTCTTATAAAATAAAACCTAGAGACGAGAGTTTTTAAGAGAGAATCAGCATCTGGAACCACAACAAAAAAATGTGTGTTTTCTATAGGCTCTTCAAACATTTTCAGTAAAACATTTTGCGCGTCCAAGGTAAGACTATTGACGCAAATAATAAAAACTTTTTTTGAGAGAGAAAAACTTTTATCTGAAGACATGGCGCGCAGATCAAACGCTTCTTCAATTTTTAAATTATCAATTATAATATGACAAAAATCTGGATTTCCAAAAGTTTTTATATTTAAACTTTCAAAAAAACTTAAAATTTCGGGCATGATTTCATCCCTTTCTCCCTCTATCAAATACGCGTGATGTAATTTTTTTTTATCTAAATGTTTTAAAATACTCATTTACTTTTTGCTTAAAACCGTCTTTTTGTAAACATCCAAATGTTCAAGCGCTATGCCTGTGCCTTTGACCACGCAAAAAAGAGGATCTTCCGCCAAGGTTGCTTTCACTCCAGTTTTGCGATAAACCAAATCAGTAAAATTTCGCAATTGAGACGATCCTCCGGTCATAATTATGCCCTGATCTATGATATCGGACGCAAGTTCTGGCGGGGTTTCTTGCAACACATCTTTGATCGCTTTTATAATTTGTTTTAATTCGAGATCTATGGCTTTCACTATTTCATTAGTTCCAACTCGCGCAGACCTGGGCAATCCTTGAATAAAATCTCTTCCTTTGATTGTTACTGTCAATTCTTCTTCCAAAAGCACTGCGGCGCCAATTTTGATTTTTACTTCCTCGGCTGTCCTATCGCCTATCGCGAGATTGAAAGTTTTTTTAATATAATCAGCTATCGCCTGATCTATCTTGTTTCCAGCGCATTTCACTGATGTGGAAGCCACAATTCCGCCGAGAGATATCACCGCCACATCCGTCGTGCCTCCCCCGATATCCACCACCATGTGCCCTTTTGATTCATAAATCGGAATACCAGCGCCAATAGCCGCCAAGATAGGTTCTTTTACCACATAGGCATTTTTTGCTCCCGCGCGTATCGTCGCTTCGATAACCGCTCTCCTCTCCGTAGAAGTCACCCCTGCTGGAACTGAAACCATCACATCAGGTTTAAAGAAATTAAATTTCCCCATCGCTTTGTTTATAAAATAACGCAACATCGCTTCGGTTACGCGATAGTCAGCGATCACGCCATCTTTCATTGGACAATAAGTAATGATAGATTCCGGAGTTTTGCCAATCATGTCTTTCGCTTCAAAACCTATGGCCATAATTTTATTATCTTGCTCGGAAACTGCCACTACAGAAGGCTCATTTAAAATGATTCCCTTGCCAGGCAAAAAAACTAAAGTATTCGCCGTTCCTAGATCTATGCCCAATTTTTTAGTAAAAATACCCATCCCGTTAATATATATCATTTTATGTTAAAATCAAAGGATGAATCTAGGAGATGAAAATAACATAAAAGATGACTTGAAAAATCCTTTTGAAGGATACTTGGATAATTTAAAAAAACACAAACAAGCCGTCAATCCGATTCATGAAATTGTGAATTGTTATTACAAAATGAATGGCTGGGAAAAAATGCCAAAAGATTTTTATAAAGACAGATACGCCTACAACAAGCTCGCCAAAGAAGCAAAAATGCTCTACATGGCATGCAAAGAAAATTTAGATGACGCCATCTGGGCATTGGATAAAATGAAATATTTAGCGGGCAAAGGAAACTTTGATTGGTCTATAATTACTTGTTTGAAACATAAATTAAGGTAACCTATTGCATTTTTTTTGAAATGAGGTATAGTATTTTTGACAGTAAACAATTGAACCTTCAACAAAAATAAGCCTATGGCAAAATTTGCAGTGATTACTCAAGAGGAACAAAGTCTCCCTGATCCCCAACAAGTGCTTTTGGGTGAACACGAAACTATCGGCATGGCCAGCATGGAAGCAAAAAAAAGGGGGTTACTTCCTGGTCAAATCCATGAAGTGAATGCGTCCCCCCTTCATGGAGGTGGCGCAAGAGTCGAAAGGGCGCTTTACATGTAATAGATCTGACAACAATCGCAACGAGGGCGAGTTCGTCGTAATCGAACCGCCCCGTAACTGTTTTTATACGAAAAATTATGAGACAATGACTGTAAACTCCCCTCTTTGTTTATCTATATTTTTTTTAAAATATTCCAAAATTTCAACAGGGGTTCCAGTTTTAAATTCTTCATAAATTTTTGTAAGCTCTTTGGCAACACAGACTTTTTTATTGGGGCAAAATTTTATAAGTGATTCCAGTGTTTTTAAAATCCGATGTGGGGATTCATAAAATACCATCGTGCGTTTTGATACGGCTATTTCTTTAAACAAAGTCTCTCTGCCTTTTTTGTGTGGCAAAAAACCAAGAAAGGTGAATTCATGGATGGGCAGTCCCGAAGCAGACAAAGCAGTGATGACAGCACTAGCTCCAGGAATAGGGATCACTTCTACACTCACCTCACCCCTTCGCCCCTCTCCTTGATAAGGAGAGGGGTTGGGGGAGAGGTTGAATTTTTCTTTTATCTTAAAAACAAGCATCGCTCCCGGATCAGAAATCCCTGGCGTGCCGGCATCTGAAACCAGGGCGAGATTTTTTCCCTCTTCTAATAATTCAAAAATTTTATCCACTTTCGCGAGTTTGCTTTGAGCGTGATAGCTCATGGTGGGCTTGTTTATGTTGTATTTTTCTAAAATCTTATGCGTTTCTCGAGTGTCTTCGCACAATATTAAATCCACACTCTTTAGAATTTCAATAGCCCTAAATGTGATGTCTCCCATATTCCCTATCGGCGTCGCCACTACATAAAATTTTGACATGCTGTTTTAAATTGCATTTTAATTTTTAATATAATATCATCATAGCATGAAAGAAATTGAACCAAAACCAAAACAACCAAAATTGACGATGGAAAAAGTGAGAGAAGAGCTTGAACGTCATTATATGTTAAGAGTTGAAAATGATATGTTGGAATTAACCGGCTTTCAAATTTTTAATATCATGCAAGACGCCATGTTTCATGGAGTCAATCAATCACAAAAAATTGAAGGAGAGCCGGCGTTGAATTCTCATGAATTAGAAGAACTTAAATCTGAAGACCCAATAAAAATCTGGGAATGTTTACAAATATTAAAAGCTCAAAATATAGTTACAGAAATAAAAACTCCATAAGAATTTTTATTTTTTATACTTCTTTGTCCTCCACTTACCCTCCTTCGCTGAAGCTTCGGCGTGACAAGTCAGCAAGTTACTTTCTGTATTTTTTGGTGCGCCATTTATCAGCTATCTTAACTCTTGTTAATGAGCGTTCTAATTCCGCTTCAAAGTGCTCAAAGTCCACATGATCTTTATCTAACATTTGCTTTTTTAATTCTTCTGCACGAGCTTTAGCCTGAGAGATTTTATCTTCTGTCAGTTCCGTAACATGTTCAGCAAAATCAGCCAAGACAGCCACCTCTGTTATTCCTTTATCCCCTCCTTTCACTTCCACAAATCCACCGACGACAGCCATGGGGATATGTTCTTCACCATGGAGAGCGACGACGTCTCCAGACGCCAAACCAGCGATGAGAGGAATATGGTCTGGCAAAATAGTTATCTCGCCTTCTGTGGTCGGCAAAGTTACTTGATTCACCATCTCTTCGAGGACAAGTCTCTCGGGGGTTACAATCTTAAGTTTTAGTTGCTTGTTTGTCATATAAATTCACCTCACCCGACCTTCGGCCACCCTCTCCTTACTAAGGAGAAGGGCTTGGGGGTGAGGTCTAAAGTGCTCCCTTCATATAAAAATCATTCTCAGATTTTTCGTCGTGTTTACCCTCCAATATTTCCTTGAAAGAACGAATTGTTTCCTTGAGCGGAACATACTGACCTTTTGTGCCTGTGAATTGTTCTGCAACGAAAAATGGTTGCGAAAGGAATTTTTGTATTTTACGAGCGCGAGCCACAAGTTCTTTGTCCGCTTCAGATAATTCTTCCATACCCAAGATGGCGATAATGTCTTGCAAATCTTTGTAACGTTGCAGAACACGCTGGACTTCACGAGCAACATTATAATGTTCCTTACCGACTATGTGTGGATCAAGAATAGTAGAAGAAGAATCTAGCGGGTCAACAGCCGGATAAATACCAATTTCTGAAAGTGAACGGTTTAGCACAACAGTAGAGTCCAAGTGAGCAAAAGTCGTAGCTGGGGCTGGGTCAGTCAAGTCGTCTGCTGGCACGTAGACAGCTTGGACAGAAGTCACAGAACCTTTATCAGTAGAAGTGATACGTTCCTGCAAAATTCCCATCTCAGTTCCAAGAGTAGGCTGATAACCAACGGCTGAAGGAATACGACCGAGCAATGCGGACACCTCGGAACCAGCTTGCGTGAAGCGAAAAATATTATCAATAAAGAGAAGCACATCTTTGCCTTCAGCATCTCGGAAATGTTCTGCCATTGTGAGTCCTGAAAGAGCCACACGTAAACGAGCACCTGGCGGTTCATTCATTTGTCCGAAAACCATGGCCACTTTTGGAAGCACACCAGACTCTTTCATTTCATTATATAAATCATTTCCTTCGCGAGTTCGTTCTCCAACTCCGGCAAAAACAGAATATCCTCCATGATTTGATGCGATATTGTGAATGAGCTCTTGGATGACGACAGTTTTACCAACGCCTGCGCCACCAAAAAGTCCAACCTTGCCACCCTTCAACACTGGACAGATAAGATCAATAACTTTGATACCAGTTTCTAGAATTTCAACCTTGGTGGCTTGTTTTACGTATTCTGGAGCTTTGCGATGTATAGGTAATCTTTTGAAACTCTCTATACCACCTGTCTGCGTCCCGCCTGCGCGGGCAGGAGGCAGGTCATCAATAGCCTCTCCAAGAACGTTAAAAACTCGGCCGAGAGTAGTGCTACCAACAGGCACAGAGATAGGCGCGCCGGTATTGGTGACTTCCATTCCACGCGACAGACCATCAGTGGTATCCATGGCAACCGCTCTGACTATTCCACCACCTAGGTGCTGTTCCACTTCAAGAATTACCTTTTTTGCCACCTGTCCTGAGCTAGTGGAAGGATTCATTATCTCTAGCGCGTTATAAATGTCTGGCAAATTTTCACCAAAATCCACATCTACGACCGGTCCGATAACTTTTTTTATTGTTCCTGTTGTTTTCATAATGATAATATAATTAATAATATTTTTTTTAAATTTTTAAATATTTCCATTTCCCGTAAGTGTTAGCTTACGGACGCCATACCCGCACTAATCTCTGATATTTCTCTGGTAATGTTCGACTGCCTTGCCTTGTTGAATACTAGAGTCAAATCATCAATCATTTCCCCCGAAGCATCACTCGC
>CAYIOX010000006.1:0-22071 GCA_964365245.1 uncultured Candidatus Saccharibacteria bacterium | reverse complement strand
ATATAGAACTTTCTCTAAAAGAAGCCAAACAAGCGCTCACTTGGAATGAAGCTGAAAAAGCTATAAAAGAAAAAACCATAATGAGTTTGGAAATAAAAGACGCCAATAAGGGAGGGCTCATCTTGGAATGGCAAGGCATCCAAGGATTCCTGCCCGCGTCTCAACTCAAAGCGGAT
Organism: uncultured Candidatus Saccharibacteria bacterium; assembly: GCA_964365245.1. Classification (GTDB taxonomy): domain Bacteria; phylum Patescibacteriota; class Minisyncoccia; order Phycocordibacterales; family UBA9973; genus UBA9973. The sequence continues at coordinate 21,895 of CAYIOX010000006.1, read as the reverse complement.
CATTATCCACGAGTGTTAGATTCCGACAAAGATAAAATCTTGAAAGAATTAAAAAAACTAGTGGGACAACAAATTTCCGTAATGATCATTTCAACTCTTCCAAAAGAAGGAAAATTGATTTTCTCCGAAAAAGATGACAATCCTGAAGAGAAAAAAGAAATCTTGAGAAAATATCATGTTGGAGAAGATTTAGATTGCACAGTAGCGGGACTAGTCGACTTTGGAGTGTTTGTAAAACTTGAAGACGGACTAGAAGGATTAATACACATATCCGAGCTCGATTGGGGGCTTGTGGAAAATCCTCGCGCCATGTTCAAAATAGGAGATAAAATAAAAGCTCGAGTGATTGAAATAAAAGATGGCAAAATATCGCTTTCTATCAAAGCTCTAAAAGAAAATCCTTGGAAAGAATTTGAAGGAAAATTGAAAAAGGGAGATATTATCAAGGGTGTAGTTATCAAATACAATAAACATGGCGCGCTCGTTTCCATCAAAGAAGGTGTAGCTGGACTGGTCCACAACTCGACCTTTCCTTCTGAGGCAAAGCTTCGCGAGAAATTAGAACTTGGAAAAAACTACAATTTCCAAATCACCCTCTTTGAACCAAAAGACCAAAAGATGACTTTGATTCATCTGGAATAAAGTTTTCCCATCAAAAAATCCCACACGTGCGAGATTTTTTGGTGTTGGCATGATAAAATCTATTCATGGGTATTCTTTTTGCTTTAACAGCGATGTTTTCTTGGGGGCTCGGGGATTTTCTTATTCAAAAGAGTGCGAGAAAATTTGGTGATTGGATCGCTCTATTTTATATAACAGCATTTAGTTCAATCGTTTTATTTCCCTTCATATATAAAGATTTAATAAACTCCCTCAATGGTCATTCAATCCTTCTTTTTACAGCGGGATTTGTAATATTGGTCGCAGCATTGCTTGATTTTGAAGCATTGAGAGTGGGTAAAATTTCTATAATTGAACCAATCTATGCATTAGAAATCATGGTTGTTGTATTTTTATCTACTTTTATTGCAAGAGAGCAACTTTCTTTCATGCAGATTTTTCTAGTGGCGCTTTCTATGCTTGGAATAGTCCTCTTAACGACAAAATCTTTCAGCCACTTTAAGGGAATAAGACTTGAAAAAGGAATCTGGTATGCCATCTTTGGAACTATATGTATGGGTTCAGCCAACTTTCTTTTTGGAATCGGAGCCAGAGAAACAAACCCTTTAATAATAAACTGGTTCACCAGTATTTTTATCGCAACCATTGCTTCTGTTTATCTAGTCTACAATTCTAAATTCAAAGAAGTAGCAAAAGACTTCAAAGAAAACAAAAGATTGATTTTTAATGTAAGCTTTTTCGACAACTTAGCGTGGGTGACGTTCTCTTTTGCAACGCTCTACATACCCATAGCTGTTGCCACAAGCATAAGCGAAGGATATATCGCTTTCGCCAGTTTCCTCGGTCTAATTTTTAATAAAGAAAAATTAAGATACCATCAAGTTCTTGGTTTTTTTATTTCCTTTATTTCAATAATCTTGATTAGTATCATTACCGAATAAACAAACATCAAAAAAATCCCACATGTGCGGGATTTTTTTGATGTTTGTTATGTGGTTGCGTTAGGGGTAGTCGTTGCGATTTCATCTGCTTTACCGATAGCATCCATTATGGACATCACCTGCTCGGCATAACGAGGCACAACTGAGGGCGGATTGTAAGCGCGCAAAATTTGCTTGGTAGTTTTTTCATCATAATGATGGGCGGTCTTGGGATTATTGCCACCTAAATTTTTGGCAACAGTTTCTATGGCTTTTTCATTTGAATCAAAGCTAATTTTACAAGAACCCCAACCGAATGAATTGTAAGTCGCCTTTTTACAAGCAAACTTGCCTCCAGTAGATTCTCGCACTGCTATCGCAGGCAAGAGACGCCAATCAAGATTGTTCTTCTCCGCTTCTAGAACCATTTTCATACCCATACCTTCAAGAGGCATATAACGTTCCTTGAAGTAGATATCAATAGCATCAGCTTTAAGCTTTTGATCTTTAGCTTCATTAAGAACCAAAGATTCAGAAACCTCTATATTTTGTTTTTGTAAAGATATAACTGATGGAGTATTAACAACATTCACAACGGCTTGCGAGAGAGATCCCACAGGCATGGATGACATTGCTAAACCTGGCAAAAGAATAAATGACTCCACAAATCTTATTAATTTTGTCTTTTTCATAATATTTTGATTAAAAACTAAAAAACCCTTATTTAACAAGCTTGCGCCTATATAATAAGGATACTCTTTAATACTAGCATATTTGAATTAAAATGTCAATAGTTAGACAATAATCTCACGATATGTCAAGCGTAAAATATCCTTATAAAATAAGAGTATTTTTATGATAAAGACTTAAAACTAATGAGAATTAAACAGGGTTCTTGACCTTTTTCTTATTATGGCAATAAATATTCCGGATAGAACGATAAATATACCCACAAGTAATATACTTTGCGGATTAAAAACTCGAGCGAAAGACCATCGCGGTTTGAGCTCTATATTAGTCAAAATTCCCTTCCCTTCCTCTATCTTAAATGATTCACCCTTGTAATCATAATAAGAATCAACGGTCGCGGAAATATAATACGTCCCTGGCGGAACAAGGAAAACATATCTACCTGTCACATCGGTGATCTGAGGGTTTTCTTGACGAAAATCAAACGCGGGCCAGAGAGAATATTCTTTAGTCTTGTCGTCTAAAACATAAATGGAAACCTTTGCATTTGGAATACGCGCTTCTTGTTTCCCAATTTTCTGATAGACATATCCTTCGGGATCTACCAACATCACCATACTAATCTGTTTTGGAGATTTTTTGGCTTTATAATTAATGATTGTGTGAATTTCATATTGACCAGTGGTAAGAGGAGAAGACACATCAGCCACCCAGACGCCATTGCCGGAATCTTTATAGAAAAATTGCTTCAAAATAAAATCAGTAGAATGACCAACTAAAGGATCTTCATCTGATCCAGCCACTTTGACATCAATCGCATCCGCGACAGATGCTAATTGAGAAATTGGGGCTGTATTCTTAGCGGTTGAACTCGATTTAAATACAAAATAACCTTTCACATTCTTGGCTGGTTCATCTGGCCTTACTACTAATTTTATACTTTCACCTTGTATTGTATTCAAAGTTTGAAGAGCTGAACCATCTTTATCCAGAGAGAGTTTAACATTAAGATCTATCTTTTCATCGGGGGTTCTCGCAAAAACGATGTTGGAAGGAATTTTAATTTTTTGTTCTAATGATAAATTGGCAGATAAAACAGGTAAACCAATCGATTCCGCAAGTCCAGGCAAAGACAGAGAAACTCCAGCAAGTTCAGAAATATTACTCATTGGAGCGACCTCCACCTTTTCAAGAACATGGCTTATTTGTGGAAACTTATTCACAATATTTTGAAAATCTTTTGGCAAGTCGGCAAAAACAAAATCTTTCATCGAATTTGGAATAGAAATTTTCCAGTGATTTTGAAAAGCGTAAGGAGTATCTTTGGGAATCGATGAATTAGTTATGGGTTCTATAATATCTGACGACGTCATAGATTCAAGATCGAAAACCGTTTCAGAAATTTTATCCTTAATATTTTTAACTTTTTCTTTTATTATATCTGTCACTTGAGTGGTAAAAGGTATGGCATTCAAAGCAATCTTCGCCATACTTCCTGTTGACGAAGAAACATTTGATAACGTCGGACCAGTGGTATCGATATTGATATCATTAGCTGAAGCTAAAGTTGATTTGTTGCCTAGAGAGTCTTCAGCGTATAGACAAACATATTTGGTGTTGTTGGTTTCAGTTGTTTGGGTGGTGATGGAGGTTGAGGAATTGGTATAATCTCCGGCAGTGGTGGAGCAGACACCATCCGTATCATAATCCCATTTAGTGACAGTGGCGTCGCCCCAAGTGGCGGTGATAGTGTCACTCACGACTGGACCAGAAGCGACATTGTCGGTGAAGACTAACGTCGGACCAGTGGTATCGATATTGATATCATTAGCTGAAGCTAAAGTTGATTTGTTGCCTAGAGAGTCTTCAGCGTATAGACAAACATATTTGGTGTTGTTGGTTTCAGTTGTTTGGGTGGTGATGGAGGTTGAGGAATTGGTATAATCTCCGGCAGTGGTGGAGCAGACACCATCCGTATCATAATCCCATTTAGTGACAGTGGCGTCGCCCCAAGTGGCGGTGATAGTGTCACTCACGACTGGACCAGAAGCGACATTGTCGGTGAAGACTAACGTCGGACCAGTGGTATCGATTGAATCTTCAGCAGAGAAAGTGTTAAAAGCATTATCAAATGAAAGGTCTTCCGCGGCCACCCAATCAGCGCTTCTTTCTCCGCTTATATATCTCGCCTCATCCATATTGGCATCGCAAAAATCGTCATTCAAAGTATCTTTGGCTCCAATACTAAGATTAGCTGAACTTGAAACACTTCCATTATTGCCAGCCACGCTTTGTATCAGTGACCCATCGATATATAATTTTAACAAAGTATCAGCAGTGCTTCGAACACCCCAGAGATTGTGCCATACATTATCAGCAGCCAATGTATCGTATTCTAAAGCGGTATCGGTGCCGTTTGTTCTTATCAAGAAATTTATCCTATTATCGGCAATTTGGTCTCCCCACTCAATCTTATACCACGAATTTTCAGCAATACCCGTAGATCCTTTCCTGGTCATATCGCAATCATAATTAGTTATAGCGCCCTTAAGACGAAAGAACATCGTGAAAGGATTTGTCCCAAAATTCAAACTGGCACTATTAGCAATTCCGACATAATCTCCTGTATTCGATGGAGTACCAGATCCTCCGTTCGAAGTGAATCTCGGATAATAACCTAATCCGTTTGCATCGGTTTTGTCACGACCAGAATTGACACTATAATCTAGTTTAATAGAGGTAGAATCATTATTGTTGCTGGTCGAATCCAAATAATTGCCGGATTGTTCCGCAAAATGATAAACCGCGGCAAAACCATTACTCCACACATCTGTGATATTCTGTCCATCAGAAGCCCCACTATTGCCATAATACATATAAATAAAATCAGTGTTTGAAGAAGCGTCAATTTGAGGAATTTTCACCCAAATAATCGCAGTTTGGCTGGCAACATTATAATATTCTATTTCATGACTCAGTTGAGTTACGTTATCTGAATCAATAAATCTCAAATCCTGACCAGCCGATCGCGCCTTACTAAAATCAAAATTAGAAGAAGTCAATTTCACCATTACCGGAAAATTGGCAAGATTTTCATCTTGCCCAGAATTGGCAAAGGTAATCGTTCTGTTATATATCCAATCTTCATTCCACCAAGCTGGACTTATTGTTATTGTTTTGTCATTTTCAGCCACTGATGTATTTGCATTATTTATCTCCAACTCCAAATTATCAGACACCGATGAAGCGCTAAAACTGGTAAAAGACAATCCTGCTATGGTCAAAGTTTGTCCAACTGTAAAATCTGAAGTAACATCCACTACTAAAGTTTTATTTGAATCTTCGTAAGTTATAGTCCCGGCTTTAGCTGAAGCGGTGCCTCCAAATGTCGCTGTAGTGTCCGTCGCATCCCAAGTCATATTGAAACTGGCTGGGATTTTAATTCGTATGTCGTTAGTCGCAGTTATCACAGGATTAGAAGCATCGTCGGTAATAGTAATAGTAGAGTTAGCGGTTAGAGGGTCGTCCACTAAAAATATCTGACTGGCCACTGAAGAAATAGTGGGAGCGCCGATGGCAATAGTCTTGTCATCGGTAGCTTGAGATGTGCCACCATTGGTGGTTTCCAACTCCAAATTATCAGACACCGATGAAGCGCTAAAACTGGTAAAAGACAATCCTGCTATGGTCAAAGTTTGTCCAACTGTAAAATCTGAAGTAACATCCACTACTAAAGTTTTATTTGAATCTTCGTAAGTTATAGTCCCGGCTTTAGCTGAAGCGGTGCCTCCAAATGTCGCTGTAGTGTCCGTCGCATCCCAAGTCATATTGAAACTGGCTGGGATTTTAATTCGTATGTCGTTAGTCGCAGTTATCACAGGATTAGAAGCATCGTCGGTAATAGTAATAGTAGAGTTAGCGGTTAGAGGGTCGTTTTTGGCAAATTTCTGGTTGGCTGTCGAAGAAATTACTGGGGTTCCAGCTACTACTTGATTAGCGCCAACCGCAAAATACAAAACTTGCCTAGAAGTAGCATCAACCGTTGTGTTATTCACAGTAAATCCGTCCGCGTCCATAGATACGAAATCCATTGCTGTAGTCAATGTCGGGGTTCCTTCGGTATACATCACTAAGGACTTCGTTCTATCAAGATAAGAATCAGCGACACTATCTGCCACATTATCAGTATCACCCATCCAAACAGACCCCCTTTCGGAAGAACTGGTCGCCACTCCAAAAGAATACCTCCCAAAATTTTGAATACTTGTAGACGAAGCCTGATTGATACTCTGCAACATGACCAGAGACGGAGTAAATCCAACTCCTGTTATTGACTGATTTCCGGTTCCCTGCGTTGTTGTATTTTGATTAAATGCGCCAACATCAAACTGTCCGCCTTTTAAGGCGATGTAACTCATATAGGTGGCATTAGCAGCCACGGTAGAAAAATTCAAAGTGAATCCATTAGAATCAAACGAAACAAAGTCAGCAATACGAACCTCGAGTAAGGCGCCAGATAAAGTCGTATGAACTCGATCTGTCCTTTGATAGCTTCCGGTATTCATGATCGCTTGAGCATCTTGACTTAAAATGCGAGAAAAACCTTTCTTGGAAGTGCTTTTAATAAATGATAAACTATGAACTCCCGAAGCAGCATTGGTGACATCGGCAGTGGGAGTGGTGGTAAGATCGTCCTCAAATAAAATAATCGAATCTGGTTGAAAACCTACACCGGTTACGGCAAAATTAGCATTGATTGATGTCGGAGCCGCAAAACTGCCAACGTATGCGTTGGTGAGATCCGTTCCAGCAAGAGCGATGTAGTTAACTATAGACTGAGTGGCATCACAAGTATTCCAATTTATAGTAAAGCCATCCGCGTCCATTGAAACATACGCCGCTTCGCCGGACACCGTGGGAGTGCCATCTATAATATTTGTGATAGCGTGAGTATTGCTCCACCGTTTATCAGAAGCAGAATTAGCCGCCGCATCGCTGGACTGCATGCCCATAGTAGCTTGATGACCAGCGCTATCCATTGCGCCAAAATACATTCGGGCGCCGGCATGAGAACCATCACCCGTTTTAGAATTGCCAAAGAAAATCACAACTTTCGGTTGAAAACCCACCCCTGTCACAACCTGGTTGCCCGTAGTGGCATTCGGTTTTGAAAAACTGCCGTATTTGACCAACATTCCGGAAGGATCAACAATATAATCTATATCAACCTCTCCTATTATTTTTAAATCAAAAACCCCAGTTGGTGTTTGTAAATCTGTCAATAAAACTTTATAAAGATCTTTTGTTTCTATATTATTAAATGTGGCAACCAGCGGACCTTCTGTCATGTTTCCCTCTTGATCCGTATAGACAGGATAGACTTCGATGCTGACAGACTGCCCTTCGACAGTTGGTCTGGCGTAAATAGTATTATCATTTTCGCTGTTTAATTCTTTTAAAAAAGTTGCCCGGAGATATTGTCCGTTAGTAAAACTTGTCCAGTCGTCATCCTGCGCTTGGACTGATTCATAAACATCTTCAATAATATTTTTGTCCGAATCTAGTTTGAACGCCTTAGAAATAAAAATAATTTCAAAAGTCTGAGTCGAGAGATGTGGAACAATCCATTCGACATAATCCAATTTCCCGTTACTGTCTAAATCATAGGCGTGAAACTCAACATCTTGGTTGTTGTTATTTATCCATTTGATTTTTATTTTATCTTCTTGACCAACACTGTAAATTTCCGGAATATTAGTAAAAGCCAAAACATCCGTAAGATGTATTTCTTGTTTGGTGCATACTTGTTCAACGGGAGACTCCGGTTCTATTATTGAAATCTGTTCGATGGCAACATTCTCAGTTGGAATGATAGCATCTTCAATTATTGGAAGTGGCGGCGCCTGTTCCTCTACTTTAGCTGGAGAACATGTGGTCTCTGTTATTTCTGCTCCAGATACGGTAACAATTTTCCCTGTGTCAGTGGAAACTTCCGCCATGGTCGGAGCGGGAGTTTCGTATTCGACTTGAATATCTTCCGGTAAAATTTCTTCTTCTGTTTTTGTGGGAGTTTCTACTGGAACAATTTCTGATGTGGAAAAAATATCCGTAGAATCATTGTCTTTATTCTTATTCGTATCTCCTTCTGTCTGCTCTGAATCTATATCGGCCTGCGCGCCATCGGGAACTGTTGCATTTTCGTCTGTCAAAGTGGCAGGAGTTGAAGCAATATCAAGCAAGGTCGTTTCTGGGGTCGAAACAATATCAAGCAAAATCGTTTCTGGAGTCGAAACTTCTGACACAGCTTCAACAACTTCATTCACAGGGGTTGGCTCCAATAGAACATCGAGCGCATCTACCGCATTGGCCAATAATGGAAAAGATGAACTTGATTCAATCCTTAGTGATTTTGCCAAAGCTAGAGATTCTTTTGAATTGACCCGCTCCCTAGCCACAGCGGAAAGTCTTAATCTGTCATTTTTAGTAAGTTTAGAAATTTCTCTTTTGTTAAACTTATCAAAAACCATATTTGACAAGAGAGTTATTTTAATATTTTCTGCTGTTTTGGGAAGTTCTAGAAAATGCTCGCCGTTTTTTAATGAACTGACTTGAATTGTCTTTATCCATCTGATCGGCTGTCCAGGAGTAAAAGGAAGTTGGACAGTATCAACTTTTTTTATAATTGCTTGTTGTTTATTGAAAACAGTTTTTGGTATAAAAGAAAAGGAAATGAAGACAATAATCACAAGAACACTGAGAGAAAGCTCGATAATAACTCGCGAGTTTTTTAAAAAATTTCTTTTATCTTTTAGATAGTAAAACAAATCAGCAAACATTCTATGCAACATATATACTCCATTTTACACCTAGAATGCCAAAGTTAGCAACCAAAGACCTTATCAGCAACTTTATAGGCTTCCCCCGCCCCCATTGTCACAAATATGTCTTGTGAGCCCAAATTTAACGCTTCTACATATTTTTCCGCCAGTTCAAAACTGGAAAAGGCTTGCGCATGATCCCCTTCTTTATTTATGGCTTCAGCTAATTTTTCACTGGAGACGCTTGCATCTTTATCTTCTCGAGCAAAATAAATTGGTAAAAGAAGCGTCTTGTCTGCTTCTTTGAAACTTTTGGCAAAATCGTCAAATAACGCCTTGGTTCGACTATACAGGTGGGGTTGAAAAAGCACTGTGATTCTTTTCTTTGACTTTGGATAAAGTTCACGCAAGGCTTGCAAGCTGGCTTTTATCTCTGTCGGATGATGCGCGTAATCGTCGTATATTATCGTCCCATCTTTGGTTTTCCATCTTTTTTCCAACCGTCGCCAAGTGCCGGAAAATTCTGCTAAAGATTTTTGAGCAACTTCTGGTTTGATGGCTAAAATATCGGCTACAGCCAAAGCGGCGGCTCCATTCATTCTATTGTGTTCTCCAGGTATTAAAAGTTTTGGAACTTTTTCTAAATATTTTTTATAATCTATAATCTTATTTTCACTCTGTGAAATAAATTGATTAAAAGCGTCCTGTATATCGGCCAAATCTTTATAACAATCCAAGTGATCGGCTTCAATATTCGTGACAACAGCAACAGATGGGCGAAAATTTAAAAAGTGTCTATTATATTCATCGGCTTCCACCACCAAATATTCACTTCGCCCTTTTCTGAAATTACTGTTGAATTTCTTAACAAAAGAACCGACAATAACAGTTGGATCCAGTCCGGCGTCTATCAACATCTCGGCCACCATTGCGGTCGTTGTCGTCTTTCCATGAGTGCCCGATATTGCAATCACTTTATAGTCTCTGGCAAATTGACCCAAACATTCAAAATAACTTAAGACGGGTTTGCCTGTTTTTTTAGCATTTTGCAATATCTCCGACCTCCTATAAATCCACGCGTCGCTGTAAACATAAACATCCGCTTCTGGCAGTTTTTGCAATTTTTCTTTATCATTGTCAAAAAAGATATTTACACCCATATCGCGAAAAGGATCCAAGGTCTTAGGACTTTCTTCGTCATTCACTCCAGCAATTTCGATCCCCTTGGCAAACGCCATTTTAGCCAACGCTGAAATGCCGATCCCGCCAATTCCTATAAAAAATATTTTTTTAATTTTTTTTAAATCAAGATTTTGCATATTCCGCTTATGCTTTCATTATATACTAAAAAAATGTTACAATGTAAAGCGTTTAATAATATAAATAAAAAAAAAATGACATTTGATTTAACCTTAACAACGAGTTTTATTTCTTTGTTCCAAATCTTAGTATCTATCTTTATTCTTTCTCAAGGAATAATTGTCATTATTCAAAATCCATATTCAAATTCCAACAGATCATTTTTCTTTTTTCAATTTTGCATGTTTTTATGGATGATCGGCATGGGGCTTGGATATTTTTCCACCAATGATTTTTACACCTTGATTTTTCTTAAAATAGGATTCATAGCCGTCAGCACTATCCCAATGTCTACATATATTTTTTCTTCATATTTCAGATCTGAAAAACCCAAAGACTCTTTCGTAATCATAGGAACTTTGACCACCTTGCTCGTGGCTATAAATATTATCTTAGACAATCCATTTTTCATAAAAGGGATAATACATTATGATTGGGGAAATTACATGCTTATCGGTCCAGGTTCTGTTTTATCTATTCTGCTTTTTGCTTTTTTTATGTTTCTTTTTGGAAGAAATTTGCATGACAGTTATATAAAAGCGGAAAGAAGAAAAAAATGGTATTTGCTCGCATTTATTTCAGGCATGTTATCTTTTCTTGGCATTGTTGATTTCTTGCCCGGCTACGGACTGTGGATGCCGATACATCCGCCCGGATTTATCTTCGTCGGAGTGCTTGCGAGTTTTATGGGATATTTTATGATTCGATACAATCTCGCCGATATTAAACTTGTCTTGGGCAGAGCCATAGGCCATGCTTTTACCATAGGAATTCTTGCGGTTATTTATATATTGCTCTTTGTTTTTCTATTGCCCGGAAATAAAACGACAACAGATTTTATCTTCTATGTCACTTTCTTTATACTGGGTATTTATCTGTTTAATTTATTTATTAGAGGGGGGAAAAAACTGGCAGACGAGATTTTCAACAAGGATCAAAAAAATTTTGAAATTAAAATTGATAAATTCGAAAAACAACTTTATCATTTCGAAAACTTAGATAAATTTTCGAAAGAAATTTTTGATTTTATCGAAGATTCTTTAAGAATTGAGAACCCATTTTTCCTTATAATAAACGAAAAAGACAAGAGTTGGTCAATAATTAAACCATCTGGTTTAAAAATAGAATCCCAAAAAATACCGATGCAATATAAGGGAGCGATAAAAATGAGTGCGGAAGAAGATATGGGTCCGATAGATGTCGAAGAAATTTATAATTTCAATGAAATAATAAAAGAAGCCATCTCTTTATCAAAAGAAAATAAAGGAATAATGCTTGTCCCCTTGGTTACAAGATCTAACATTATAGGATTTTTGGTTTTTGGAAAACAACTGACAAAACAATCTTTCAGCTTTAAAGAAAAAGAAGCGCTAAAATATCTAGCTTCCGCCGTGAGCATTTCTTGGGAAAATGTTCGACTTTTTGAAAATATAGAAAGAGAAAATCGCATCAAAATGGATTTTATCACCATAGCTTCCCACCAACTACGCACTCCTCTGACAAGATTGAAGTGGGCTTTGGAAATGATGTCTTCCAAACCAAATTTGGAAAATGACATAAAAAATATAGTTTCAGAACTTGCAACAAGCACAGATAACATGATAAGTATGGTGGGACAACTTCTAGGTGTTGCTGAATTTGAAAAGGGCGAAATTATTGAGACTTCAAAATTTTTAATTTATCCGGTTATAAATGAAGTCCTTTCTAAAAAAGAAGGAGAAGCAAACACAAAAGGAGTGTCTATAAAAATTGAAAATAAGGAGAAAGAAACGGAGGTGGTATTCTCTAAACACTCGTTGATTATTATTGTGGAAACATTGATTGATAACGCCATTCAATACACAAAAAAAGGAGGAAACGTAAATATATCAATACACAAAACAAACAAAGACACCGTGGAGGTGCAAATAGCCGATAACGGCATAGGAATTCCAAAAGATGAACAAAATAATATTTTCAATAAATTCTTCAGAGGCAATAATGCCACATCCATAAGACCGGACGGCACAGGGCTTGGACTGTATTACGCAAAACTCCTCACAGAGAAACAGGGCGGAGACATTTATTTCTCCTCAAACGAAGGCGAGGGTTCTGTATTTCACATAATTTTGCCCGCAATTTAGACAAAAGTCGGGTATGTAATCAAAAATATTACAAACTCTTTACTATTTTCATAAATTGATCATTTCTTTCATATTCATTATTGAACATCCCAAAAGAAGCGAAAGCTGGAGAAAATAAAATGATATCACCCTTTTTTGATTGTTTCATCGCTTCTTTAACTGCATCGTTTAAATTTCCTGTATTTTTACTAGCCACCAGAACCCTATCTCCAGAAACTAACTTTTCCGTTCCCGTTCCTGGAATCAGCACAACAACTTTACAATGTTTATTAATAGCATTTACAAGGTTGACCAAATCCAAATTTTTATCAGCTCCACCACAAATAAGAATAATATTTTTACTACCGTTTTTTAATGCCTCAATCCCAGCAATAGTAGCTTCAGGCGTAGTGGCGTTATTGTCGTTATAAATTTTTACACCCTTAGCTGTTTTGACATACTGCAATCGTCCTTCCACACCCTTGAATTTTTCTACAACTTTTTTGATTTTATCTTTTGGTATACCAAATATTTCTGCCACGACAACAGCACAAGCTAAATTTTCTCTCTGATGTTCACCTGGGACTTTAAATTTCCAGTTTTCAACATTATGCTTATTAGCAACAAAAAGAGTTCCTTTTATATCGTCCTCTTTTATAAATTCTTCCATACCGGGACGAATTACCAAGAAATCTGTGCTCGTTTGGTTCTTGAAAATATTCGCCTTATCTGCAAAATAAGCTTCCATGTCATTTTTATAGTAATTCATATGATCTGACATAAAAGAAGTAAAGACAGAAATATTTGGAGAAATTTTTGATTCGCCAAAACCCTGCAACTGCCAAGAATCAAGTTCACAGACCAAAATATCTCCTTCTTTGATTTTTTTAAGAAGTGGAAGAGTGGCTACTCCACGCATATTTCCACCCAAAAAAACCTTTAGTTTTTTTGTTCTGAGCACAGTTGAAGGATGTTTTAATAATTTTTTATTATGTTTTAAAATTTCGTAAATAAGCACAGTGGTCATTGATTTCCCTCTTGTCCCCGTCACACCTATAACCTTTATTTCTGGAGCATATTTGATTAAAAGTGACACATCCATCTCTACGGGAATATTGTTGTTTCTCGCCTCGGCAACGTAGATGGAATCAGGTGGCACGCCAGGATTTTTTATTATCATATCTCTATTTCTAAAATCTTCTAATTTATGCTCGCCTAAAATGAATTTTATGTTTTTAAAATTATCCAATTCTTTTATTGAAGTCGCTAATTGTTCTCGAGTCTTTAAATCAGTCACTATCAAATCAGCTCCACAGTCAGCTAAAAATTTTGTATATCCAAGACCTCGCCCCAAAATCCCCAGCCCCATGACTGTTATCTTTTTGTTTTTGAAAAATTCTTTATAATTTACCATAAGCTTTTCTAAATTCTTCCATATCATCAAAATGAGTCTTTACACCTTTGATGATTTGATAATTTTCATGACCCTTGCCAGCACAAAGGATAATGTCTCCATTTACTGCTAGTTTTACAGACTCTAATATAGCTTCACGCCTATTTGATATTGTTTTAACTTTCTTTAATTCTTCGGAAGATAGCATTGTCTTCATGTCTTCAATAATTCTATCTGGGTCTTCACTGCGAGGATTATCAGAAGTGAAAATAGTAATGTCGGAATTTACAGCCCCAATTTTTCCCATTATCGGTCGCTTCAATGAATCACGGTCTCCACCACATCCGAAAACCGAAATAATTCTTCCTTTATTACTTTTAGTTTCTTTTACTGCAGAGAATATTTTTTCGAGCGCATCTGGCTTGTGGGCATAATCCACTATCACTAGCACGCCATTTTTTGAAGTAAAATGTTCAAACCTTCCTCGTGGTGGCTCAATACTTTCCAAAATCTTATTTACTTTTTTCATATTAAAATCAAGAAGTGAACAAGCGCTCCAAACAGCCAGCAAATTGTAGGCATTAAATCTGCCCAAAAGTTTGGTTTTAACGGGAATACCATTGAAGATCATTTCTAAACCATTAAAATCGATCTTTATTACCTTTCCAAAAAAAAGTGTGTCCCCCTCTCTGCTATTAAATCCATAGGCAAACTGATGCGCTTTTATATTTTCTAACATTTTCAGTCCATATTTATCATCAATATTGGAAAGCGCGAAAGCTTTTTTTGACAGCATTTTGAAAAATTTCTTTTTCGCCTGAAAATAATTTTCAAAATTCTTATGATAATCAAAATGATCTTGAGACAAATTTGTAAAAATCCCGCCTGTAAAATTTATACCTCTGACACGATTTTGATCTATCGCATGAGAAGACGTCTCCATAAAAACATATTCACAACCGGCATCTCGCATTCTATGAAAAAGTTTTGTGAGGGCTATAGAATCAGGAGTAGTCATGATAGCTTCCTCCTTGTCTTTCACGATAATATTCTCAACTGTGCCTATCAGCCCTGTTTTATAACCAAGCTCTGTTGCGATTTTATATAACAATGTAGCCGTTGTTGTCTTTCCGCTCGTTCCAGTAACTCCGACAACTTTTAAATTCTTTGACGGATTGCCATAATAATGTCTAACGATAAAAGACGCCATCCACCAATAAATAGTTTTCAGTTTTTTCTTTAAATTTTTCATTTTCTGTATTTTAACACAATAAAAAAGATAATAAATTACTGTGTTTGGATCATAATTCTATTACTTCTACCAATTCTTTTTCTAAAATTTTAGCAGAGTATCCCGCATCTGAAGGACGATCAAAAAGAAACTTGCCTTTGAATTTTTTATCTTTCAAAAATAACGGCATCCAATGAACATCATCCGACCACATTTCGCTGAAAGGAATTTCATCAATATAAAACCACTTTGGCGCCATCTCATCTGTTTCCATAGGTTCATTTTTAAAACTGGTTGATTTAAAAATATGAACCTCTAGTGTTTCAGGATTGTTCATAAATTCAAAATCTATAATTCCAATCTTCTTCAAATCTTTTAATTCTACTCCGGATTCTTCTTTCATTTCTCTCTTTATTGATTCTTCAATACTTTCCCCTTCTTCAACCTTTCCTCCAAAACCGTTCCATCTCCCCGACCCAAACCCACGCTTTTTCATTCCAAGCAAAACTCTGGGATGTTTATGAACAATGCAAAGTGTTAAAATTTTTTTCATATTAAAAATCAAAAGTCTCCAAATGAATGAGAGCTGTGCGCAAAGCTTCTTTGGTGTATTCTTTTCTAGTAAGCCTATTCTTAGTCAAAATACCTATGGCTCCTTCTTCAGAACCAATTTGGGGATTTTTTGTCATACCAACTTTGTTGATTGCTTGAGCCATATCTAAGCCCTCGTTAATAATTAAATTATTAATAGACGGATCAGGAAATTCCCAAGCAGAAGAAAGTCCAAGGTGACATTCTTTTCCATCATATATGGCGCAAGCACATAAATCCATATAACCGCTCTTTGATAATGGCACTTGCACTAAACCAGATTCAAGACCAATGCTATAAGTGCAATCTTTAAAAGAATTCTTGGCCCTATTTATGGCACCAGTGACAACCTCCTCTAATGATTTCGGTTGATCAGAAACACCAGACAAAGTATCTACACTTTCAATTTTATTATTCTTCAGATGCGGATAGTCTCGCAATATCTCAGCTACTGCCTCAATCTTTACTTTATTTTTCGATCCTACTTTAATTTTTATTTTATTCTCCAACATATTTTACATCATCTTCGAACCTTTTGGCACTTTTTTAGTAGGGCAGAGCAAGACGACTCCATCTTCTTCATCCACCAATCCCAAAGTTAGAACTTCAGAAATAAAAGGTCCAATATTTTTCGGAGGAAAATTAACTACACCTATAACCATCTTGCCCACTAATTCTTCTTTAGTGTAATTTTTAGTAATTTGGCCAGCTGATCTTTTAATGCCAATCTCCGGACCAAAATCAATCGCAAGCTTATACATCGGTTTTCTGGCCTCTGAAAATTCTTCTGCCTGCAAGATTTCCCCTGCTCTTATGTCTATCTTTACAAAATCCTGATAAGTAACTGTGTTATTGTTTTCCATAATTTTTTAATTCACTAACGACTTTCTGTGTTGAGGCGCGTTGATGAGACCGCATTTTTTGTATTTAAAAACTTCGCCCGTCGCAGGATTTATCGCCCCGCAAGGACAAGGATCATTGCGACCAATTTCTTTCATTTCACCTGCTGGCATAGATGAATCTTTTGCGCCCCCAAGTTCGCTTGGCTCGGTGTGACTCACTACCAAAGTTTGCCTTGGTGTATTTTCCTCTACTTGAACATTTGCAACATTTTCAGTATTTATTGTGCTGATAAGCGAGAAAACCTGTTCTTTAAAAGCCTCTTCCATTTCTTTAAACATCATCAAACCATCTTTTTTATATTCAACAATTGGCTCTCGCTGTCCATAGGCTCGCAAATTTACAGAAGAACGAAGATAATCCATGGCTTCCAGGTGCTCCATCCAAAGCGTATCATTAGCGTAAAAAGCAATTCTCCTTACAGTTTCAAAAAATGTCTCATCTCCCAACTTTTTTCTTTTTTCCCTAAACACGCTTTGCGTGTCGGGCGATCCGCTTTCAGCGGATTTAGCCTCAATTATTTCATTAAGTAATTTTTCAATTCCATCTTTTTCAGCTTTCAACATTTTTTGTCTTCTCTCATAAATAATCTTGCGCTGATGATTCATCACATCGTCGTATTCAAGAGTGTTTTTGCGAGCGTCAAAATGAAAACCTTCTATTTTTGCTTGCGCTCCTTCCAAAGTTTTTCCAATAAAACGGTTTTCAATCGGCTGATCTTCTGGTATACCAAACCTTCCCATCATTGTTTTTATTTTCTCAGAACCGAAAACACGCATCAGATCGTCTTCAAGGGAAACGTAAAACTGCGTCTCACCCGGATCCCCTTGTCTACCTGACCGCCCGCGAAGCTGATTGTCAATTCTTCTTGCCTCATGTCTTTCAGTACCCAAAACAAAAAGTCCGCCGACGCTTTTTACAAATTCATATTCTTCTTTTGTGTGCGGGTTGCCTCCAAGCTTGATGTCTATCCCGCGTCCAGCCATATTTGTAGCGATGGTCACCGCGCCGCGTTTGCCGGCTTGAGCAATGATTTCACCTTCTTTTTCATGATTTTTGGCATTTAAAATAACATGGGGCACTCCTTCTTGTTTTAAATAGGCGGACAAAAGCTCATTTTTCTCTATGGAAATAGTGCCGATAAGCACAGGCTCGCCTTTCATGTTTAATTCTTTAACTTTTTTCGCTATAGCTTGGAACTTGCCTTTTTCAGTTTGAAAAATTAAATCGTTGTGATCAATACGAATGATCGGGCGATTGGTCGGGATAATAATCACATCCAAACCATAAACTTTCAAAAATTCTTCAGCAGAAGTCGCTGCTGTTCCGGTCATACCAGAAAGTTTTTTATAAAACCTGAAATAATTTTGAAAAGTAATCGAACCAGACGAGCGAGTTTCTTTTTCAATCTTCACACCCTCTTTCGCTTCAATCGCCTGATGAATACCTTCAGACCAACGTCGACCCGGTTGAAGACGCCCAGTAAAAGGATCGACAATAACAACTTCCCCATCTTTTACAACATAGTCTTTATCTTTTTCAAAGATAGCCTGCGCTTTAACTGCCGTTTCAAGATGGTGAACATATTTAATTCCTTTTTCAGTATAAATATTTTGCACACCCAAAAGTTGTTCAGCTTTATTTATGCCGACATCCGTCAAAGCTATAGCTCTCAATTTCTCGTCTACTGTATAATCAGTGTCTTTTTTTAGCTGTCTGGCGATTTGAAAAAACTTAACGTAAAAATCGCCGGAGTCACCAGAAGCTGAAGAAATGATGAGCGGAGTGCGCGCTTCATCTATTAAAATAGAATCCACTTCATCGACAATGGCGTAAAAATGATTTCTCTGCACAAGATCATTTACATTAATCGCCAAATTATCTCGCAAATAATCGAATCCATACTCGTGATTGGTGCCATAAGTCACATCCGCGCCATAAGCTTCTTTGCGAGAAGATGATTTCAAAAAATCATAAACAACTTTAAATTCTCCGATTTTATCTCGCTCTTCATCTTCTTCTTTGCCTGCCTGCGCAGACAGGTGAGTAGGGTTATATAAATAAGAAACATTGTTTGAATTTATAACACCGACACTTAATCCTAGAAAATTATAAACTTGACCCATGAGCACAGCTCCAATGCGAGAAAGATAATCATTTACCGTCACGATGTGCACACCTTCGCCCACAAGCGCGTTTAAATAAGCCGGAAGAACGGCCACCAAGGTCTTTCCTTCACCTGTTCGCATCTCGGCAATTTTTCCCTTATGAAGCGCAAGTCCACCAATCAACTGAACATCGTAATGCCTCTCGCCTAGATTTCTCTTAGCCGCTTCTCGAACCAAAGCAAAAGCCTCAGGCAGTATTTCGTCCAAGGTTTCTTGCTTATTATTAGACTGAGCCAATTTATCCTTAAATTCTTTCGTTTTTTTTGGAAAATCCTCATCTGCCAATTTTGAAATATTCGCCTCAAACGCGTTGATTTTTGCAACTATTTCAGCCACACTGCCAATGAATTTGGAACTCTCATCGCCGAATATTTTACTAAATAAAGACATGGTTAATATACTAGCATAAAAAACAAAAAACTTCCGACTTTTATCGGAAGTTTTTTCAAAGAGAAGAAACCACTATCTTCGTCTTTTAGCAACTTTTCTTTTGCCTTTTTTTGCTGTTCTCTTTTTTCCTCTCTTTGCTACCTTTCTTTTTTTCTTTGCCATAGTATTTTTTACTTAATTTACTAAAGTTAGTTTGCAATAAAACGACCTGAAAAAATTTCAAAAAAATATTTTCAATAATTATCGCATTGACGATTTAATTATCTCGCATATTAAAACATAACACAATGATTTTTTTAATAAAAAAGTGGATAACTCCCAAACAAAACCCCGCACCAGAGCGAAGCTCGATACGGGGCAAGAAATTATTTTCATTTGAAGCGGGTGATGGCGAAACTCCAACATATGTGCCTATGTGAGTGCGACCACCCGCTACAGATAAAAACAATTTCTCAAGTATATTGTATCACAAAATACTGTCGGGCCGCTGGGAATCGAACCCAATCTACATCCTCCCGAAGGATGTGTACTACCGGTATACTACGGCCCGAGCACTGTGTAATTATATTTTAGGACCCATTACACAATATTGGACATCATACCACTTTGGTAAATTAAAGATTGTATTTTCAGTCTGAAATAAAAAAAGATACTGTAATCTAACTCCACCTCCCCCACACCTTCGAGGGTTTCCTAAAGTAATGTCATCAGTATAAAAAAAGCAAGAAAAATTTGTTGACGCTATAGTTTTTAATATACCACTATCAACTAAGGGCTGAAGACTAGCTTGAAGAGTGCCATCACAACTATTAGAAAAATCATTAAGAGTCGGATTTGTTGTAACATGACCACCTGAAACAGGAACTAAGTTGTTGTGATCTATTTTGTAAATTTCAATTGCTTCCTGCAGTTTTTTTACGTTTGAAAAAAGCAAGGTATCACGGGTTCTACTTCTTGCATTGTTTAAAAAAGCAAAAGTGATGCTAGCCAAAAGGCCTATGATAGAAATGACAACTAAAAGTTCTATAAGAGTAAAGCCTCTTCGTTTCTTCGTTTGTATCATAAAATTAAATTTAAACTTGTTCTAAAATATGCTCCACGATATGATGCATTTTTGCGCCGACAGATTCACAAACTTGAGAAAAATGCGATCCAGAATTTAAATCTGGATGTAATTCAATCTGCAGAAGGTAGATCTTGCCCCGAGGAGTCAAGACAAAATCTGATTTTAAATAGTGTTTAGCATACGCATGCTTATGTAAATTTTTTGATATGTTAGCCAACTTTTCTTTTTCCTCAGCCGAAAAAATACCAAAAGAATTTCCGAGTGGAAAAGTATAAACATCTTCCCCGCGAAAATTTGGCACAGAGTGCACCGAAGCAATTTTCCCAGGAATAAATTCTTCAACTAAAATACTTTTTTTATTTTTTACGCCATCTTCTATCCCAGCCACCAACTCATTAAAAGTTTTTGCCAAATGTATGACCATATCAAAATCTGATGTAAAAGATTTAACAATCCAAGGAGCGCCAAATTTTTCAAAAACTTGTTTCGCTTTTCTAATGGAATATTGTTTTCGCGATCCACTCGCCTCACCAGAGCCTTCGGCGTAGCGCGGATCAAAATCTTTCTGATAAACTGGCAAAACCATAGACCGAGGAATATTAACCCCAATCCTTTTCATATGCTCTCGAAGCATATCTCTGCTATTTCCTAATGCAACCAAAAAAGAACTGGCTCCGATATTCGGTATAGATAAACTGTCTAAAATATTTGAATAAGTCGGATGTGAAGCATTCCAAACCACATCGACTCTATGCGCCAAGTCGCTTGGACTTATCGGCAATCCACCGAGATGCCAAACATGATCTTTATCAACTAAAATATCAACTACTTTATATTTATCAGATAAATTTTCAACAATATGTAAAATAATCTCTCCACCGCGTTTGAGCGAAGAAACATAATGTTGCCCAGTCCCTCCTCGCAATATTCCAACTCGTTTCATGATTAATATTGTAACATAAAAAAAATCGACCGTGCACGCCTCGAGGGCTTGCACGGTCGGATCTCACTCTTCGTTCGATCCACGTTGGCTATGCCGGAAAACATGGGTTCCCGAATCTCCAGGACTCACACGTTCCCATCCTCTCCCTGTCTCAGAATTCCGAAGTCCCCTTGTGGGATCTTCTTCCCAAAACCTTTTAGGTTGACTGGGAAGTCTCCCAGATGTGTCTAAAGGTGGGTCACCTCTCACTATCGCATTATTGTTTGTCATAATTGCATTTTCTGCAACAAACCACCATGGTCCGTCACAGCTTTCAAATTACAAATAATTGCAATCTAAAAGCTACAACGAACCTCGTTACATTTAAAAGAGCCTATTAAAGTTTAATTTAACACCAAAAATATCTTTTGTCAATTGAACAAAAAAACACCACACTTGCGTGTGGTATTTTTTTCTTTTGTGCTGTACTTTGTTTTGTTTCGTTCTATAACCTAAGAGTCTTTCCTCTCTGTCAATATGTTTCTTTAAGTCCACAACATATTTAGACTATTGTGTCGTCAATTGAGCGACACAATACCGACTCAATAAGTCCATAAATCCCTCGATAAATCTTGGGATCCTAAATTTTGATAAATCAAAATTTGGACATTTTTCAAATTGAATTATTCCACGACCAGCTTCCGCTAGCCGTGCCTTGTTACGA
>CAYIOX010000005.1:0-22347 GCA_964365245.1 uncultured Candidatus Saccharibacteria bacterium | reverse complement strand
CGTTAAGAATCTACAGTTTTACCAAAAAGCTGAGTCACAAATATCTTTTCTAACGGCCAACTCAAAACTCCGGAAGAAGGAAGTTTTGACGGATCGAGAATGTATTGGAGTTGCGCTTCATAATCGCGCAATTCTTTTTCAAACGCGTCTCTCTGCGCTATCCGATCTTTAAGTAATTTTTGATAATTAGCTTCGTTGTTTTTCGTTTGCTTTAAGAGTTTATTTTTTTCATTTGTATTTTGTATCACGATCGCCCGCTGATCCCCTAGTCTAGATCTAAGCGCGACAAGTTCATTTTTTGCGTCAACAGTTTCTTGCCTTGTGTCTTCTAATTGACTTTTTATTTCCTTTAATTTCAGCATATCCTGCATGATTTTTTCACGGATAGTAGTAATATTATCCACATCATTCCAAATCAATGTAAAATCATTTTCAGATAATAAGGTTTGAACAATGTTGCTTTGTTCAAATTCATTAACCTCTTGGAGGCCAAGTTCAATAGATTGTGTGTAATTAGTTATAACATCTTGCTTGATATTTATGTCTGAACTCAAACTCTGTATTGTGAGATTAGTTTTATCAATTTTTTTTTGAGTAATGGCAATATCAGTCACCAATTTTTTTTTAGTCAAATCAAGTTGTTTTATTGAACCAGAAAGAGAATCTCTTTGTTTTCCTAAATTATCAAGTTGTGTTTGATAAGTCGCAATTTCCTGTTCCAATTTTTGTATGTCGTCGTCTTTTTGATTTATTTTATTTCGCAAATCTTGCGCCGTCTGGGCCCAAGAAAAAATAATGGGAATTAAAAATACTGCCATCAAAAAAAAGATTTTAAATAACTTTTTGTAGTCTGAATAGGGTTTCATTTTTTCCTATTATAGAAGCTATAATAAAAGGATCCGGAGATTTATCCAACCCCGACAAAGCATAACGTATTGGATGAAGCAGTTCTCCCCTATTTCCGAGATTTTCTGCGATCAACATAAGAGCATCTTTTACAATTTCAGTAGTGAAATTTTTTTCACTCAAATTATTCAATGATTCAATTGCCAATTTTAAATTATTAGAAATTTTTTCTGAAGCAATATTTTTATAAATAAGTTTTGACTTGTCAACATCAGGAGCCTTAAAGAAAAAATCCAACTCCCCTCTTTCAACCATACCTAGGACATCTCCCCATTTAGAAATACGTTCAAAAATAATTGAAATTATTTTGGGATTGCGCATGTTTTCTGGCAAATAATCAAAAATATTTTTTTCTATTTCGACAGATGAAAGCAATTTCATGTGTTCTTTATTTAACCAATCCAATTTGTCATCGCTCCATTGCGCCCCTGAACGCTGGATTTTTTTTAAATCAAAAACCTCTATTAGTTCTCTTGGGTTATACACTTCTCTTTCTCCTCCTGGATTAAAACCAAGAAAAGCCAAGTAATTCGTCATTGTTTCAGGTAAGTATCCTTCTTTTTGATAATCTAAAATATCTTTTGCCCCATCACGCTTGCTGAGTTTTTTATTTCCACCTGCTCCCAATATCGGAGGTGTGGTCACAAAAAATGGCGGTTTTATTCCTAGCGCTTCATAAACAGATAAAAATTTTGGAGTCGAAGATATAAATTCTTGCCCCCGAACCACATGAGTCACGCCCATTTCAATATCATCCACAATATGCGCAAAATTATACGTCGGATATCCGTCGCTTTTAATTAAAATAAAATCATCCAGCGCTTCGGGACCCGCAGACAAATCTCCTTGCACCAAGTCATTCCATTTGTAACTTTTTATTTCTGGCGTTTTAAAACGAAGCGGTTTTTTTCCGTCCCACTTGTGAATATTTTCCGGCCGATGTTCTCGATATAAAAATGGTTTTTTTTCTGCTTCAGCTTTTTTTCTAAAAGAGTCTAGCTCTTCAACTGAATAGGGATCAGTATAAGCAAAACCTTTCCTAATCAAAATTTCCGCGTATTTTTTATAAATATCCAATCTTTCTGATTGAACATAAGACGCTTGCGGTCCGCCAATATCCGGTCCTTCGTCCCAATTTAAACCAAGCCATTTTAGTGATTCTTTTATATGTTCAATAGAACCCTCCACCTCCCTTTCTTTATCAGTGTCTTCAATACGAAGAATAAAAACTCCATGATTTTTGCGTGCCCAAAGCCAAGCGTATAAAGCCGTCCTCACACCACCCACATGCATAAACCCAGTAGGCGAAGGCGCGAACCTTGTTACAACTTTTTGTTCTGACATATTTATATAATAGCATAAAAACTCAACCCCTCCCTAGCCCTTGATAAGGGGAGACTAAGAGGGGTTGTATTTGCATCTATCTCCACTTTTCGTGACTCAATGCCATATCCACTAACGCGCGAGCAATTTTCATTGCGGCGTCAGACTTCGCAAAAGCTTTGGCATTTTTTGCCATAATTTCATAATTTTTCTTATCTTCTATTATTTTTTCAATTTCTGAACTTAAAATATTGGCAGTCATATTCATTTCCTCAACGACACTGCAAGCTCCCGTCCGAGCATAACTGAAAGCGTTCTTTTTTTGATGATCTTCATTTGTATTTGTTATGGGTATTAAAATAGATGGTATGCCCCAACACGCTATCTCAAACAACATTGAACCGGCTCTGGAAACAACGACAGTAGCCGCTCCAGCAGCCATTTTCATAACCAAAGGATTAAGAAAAGCCATTGACAAATATCTGGACTTATTTGGATTATTTTCCAACACGACTTCTGCTCTTCCTGAAACCATTTTAAAATTATTGACACCAGTTTGATGAATAATTTGATAATTATCTATCAACCTAGGCAATGCGTCCAATATCGCATTATTTATAATTTCCGCCCCCTGAGAGCCCCCTAAAACCAAAATAACCGGCAAACCTTCTTCTAATTTAAAATATTTAAGTGCCTCTTTCCTTGGAGCTGGATTTTCTATTTCGATTCTGATTGGCTGTCCTGTGCAAGCAACTCGGTTTTTTGGAAAATAATCAGCTGTCTCGGAAAAAGAAACAGCAATTTTTTTAGCAAAATGTCCAGCCCATTTATTTACTCTTCCAGGAGCAGAGTCTGATTCATGAATAATCACAGGAATACTCAAAATCCTAGCGGCAAGAATTGTCGGAAATGAAGCATATCCACCCTTACCAAAAACAACGTCCGGATAAATTGAAAAAATTTTAAAAATTGCGTTTATAACGCCAAAAAAAATTTTAAAAATATCCAAAAAATTCAACAAAAAACTCTTGAAAGAAGAATGGGTGCGCATCTTGCCAGTGTCAATTTTTTCATATAAAAGTCCATTTTCAAAAAGCATTTCCTTATCATAAGGATTATTGGAAATATAAAAAAGTTTCACTCCCAATATATTATCATCGTCTATTATCTGATTGATTCTTTGAACAACCGCAATAATAGGATAAAAATGTCCACCTGTTCCACCACCTGTAAAAACGATTTTCATAAAATTAATTTTTATTATATTTCGACACTTGAAGCACGATGCCTATGGCTATGAGATATATCATAAGCGAAGTGCCTCCATGACTCATAAAAGGAAGAGGCACTCCTGTTAAAGGAAAAACTCCGGTAACAGAGGCGATATGCATAAATGACTGCACCACGACCAGTATAACAATTCCAGAGACTAAAAGTCTACTGAATAAATCTGGAGAATTATTAGCAATGCGAAATCCGCGCAAAGTAAAAAGTAAGTAAAGAAATATTGTTCCAACAGCTCCAATAAAACCCAACTCCTCGCCTAAAACAGCAAAAATAGAATCACCTTGCGGTTCTGGAAGATAGTTAAATTTTTGAATACTTTGACCTAAACCTCGCCCAAATATTCCACCTGACCCTAAAGCAATAAGTGATTGCTGAATTTGATAAGAAGACCCTCGTGGGTCCACCGATGGATCAATGAAAGTTTTTATTCGTTCTTGAAGATAGGGCGTAAAAAACACAAGCAACCCAAAAAGAAATATACCACTTATTCCAAAACCTAAAATATATTTCATCGGAACGCCAGAAATAAATAACATTCCAACTCCAGTCACAGCAATCAGAATAAGACTTTTAGTGTCGGGCTGTTTGAGCAAGATTCCAGCGATAACAGCAATCATTACGCCAAAGGGCAAAATCCCAAATCTAATATCCTGAACTCGATTTTTTACCCAAGATAACCACCCTGCGAAATAAATAACAAATCCAAATTTCAAAAATTCTACCGGTTGAAAAGAAAAACCAAAAAGTTGTATCCACCTTTGCGCTCCCCCATGACTCCAACCGAAGTGAGGCATAAAAACCGACGCAGTTAAAAGTATGGAAAATATAAAAATAATGAGTGAATATTTGCGCCAAAACTTGTAATTTATTTTTGAACAAAGATACATTCCGACAAGCCCCAGACCGAGACCGAGAACCAATTGACTAAAAAGCACGGAATAAAAAAGCTTTCCATTTTTCACCAAAATTCCCAACGATGCAGAAACAAACATGGCAGTCCCCACCGCAAGCAAGAGACAAATAATTATCAAAAAAAATCTATCTACTTTTTTTTCTCGCATAATTGATTTTATAAAATCATATCGCGCAACCATCCAAGCGCGACCTACCTGCTAATAACTGCCAAAATCACACCAATAATGGCAAACACAACAGAAAGAATCCAAAAACGCATAGTAACCTTGTGAGACGACCAGCCAATCGCTTCAAAATGATGATGAATCGGCGCAAGTCTAAACAACCTTTTACCACCCCTAAATTTTTTTGAGGCCATTTGTAAAATGACAGACAAAGAAGAAACAACGAGAGGCAATGCGACAATAGGAAGAATCAAAACGGAGTCAGTCAAAAAGGCAAGTGTTGCTAAAGTAATAGTGAGTCCCATAATGCCAGTCTCACCCATATAAAATCTGGCTGGTGGAATATTAAACCACAGAAATGCCAATGTGGCTCCAGTTATAACTCCAGAAAAAGCAGCTATGTCTATCTGATTGTTTGCATATGCTATGGCGGAATATGCTGCAAAAATAGATGCCAAAACTCCCCCAGAAAGCCCGTCTATGCCATCAATGACTCCCCCAGAAAAAGTGGCCAAGGCAACTATTATAAAAAACGGGATAATTAGAAAACCTGTGTATATTTCTCCGACAAAAGGAATATTTATTGAAACCATGTCTAATTTGTAAAAAAACCAAATTCCAATAAGCAAAGAAAAAGAAGCTATCAAAAATACTTTCCATTTGCGCCAAGATTTATCATCCCGAGCAAATTTGCCTGTTCCATAAATTTGCATAAGGTCATCCCAGAGTCCAATGACAGATCCTGCAAGAAGAGTAAAAAGGGGTATTAGAGTTTGATTGCGACTTAAAAAATTAATTTTCCCAACCTCGGTAAAAATTGATATTAAATAAAAAATAAGCGCGGTCATAAATACGGAAACCCAAATTATTATTCCACCCACGCGAGGAGTTTTGAGTTCTTCTTTCGCATTATTGATTTTTTGAAAATCAGAATTGCTTACAGCGCCACTTCTAGAATATTTTTTCCACATTTTGTATTTATAGAAAAAATGCGTGGCTATCGGCGTCAAAAATATGCCTAAAAAAAAGGCTACCGTCGTAGGCACAAAAATTTTGATCAAATTAAAATACACAATAATATATTAGCATTATTTTGATTAAACCGCATCAATATGTTATTGTTTTTGAGTGAAAAATATTTTTAAATTTGCGTTAGCCCTACTCTTGTTATCTTTAATACTTATCATATTTGTCCCCTACTTCACTTCGGACTTTTTGGATATACAGCAAAAGAAAGAAAATGAAGAAATAACACAGAAGCTCCTTCTAGAAAAAGAGGCCAAAGAAAAAGCCGAAAAAGAAGCAAAGGAAAAAATTTATTTAACTGGTAGATTTGAGCCATCACAAAGAGAAAATTTCATCTTAATATCCCCTAAATATACTCTTGGTGAAATAAAAATGTATATAAGAAAAGAAACTTACGAAGCTTTTTTAGAAATGCAACAAAATGCTTTAAAAGATGGTATAAATTTAAAAATAGTTTCTGCCACTAGAAATTTTGATTATCAAAAAATGCTTTGGGATAACAAATGGAACGGAGTGACATTTGTGGCTGGAAAAGATTTATCAAAAAGCATTCCAGATGATTTAGAAAGATTTGAAAAAATACTTGAATACAGCGCTACCCCTGGCACATCTCGCCACCACTGGGGCACAGACATAGACATAAATGGTGTAAATCCGACTTATTTTGACACATTAGAAGGCATGAAACAATATGAATGGTTAAAAGAAAATGCTCCATCGTTTGGATTCTGTCAGGTTTATAATTTAAAAGATGA
Organism: uncultured Candidatus Saccharibacteria bacterium; assembly: GCA_964365245.1. Taxonomy (GTDB): domain Bacteria; phylum Patescibacteriota; class Minisyncoccia; order Phycocordibacterales; family UBA9973; genus UBA9973. The sequence continues at coordinate 15,971 of CAYIOX010000005.1, read as the reverse complement.
AAATAGACCAACTGGTTATAATGAAGAAAAGTGGCATTGGTCTTACCTGCCCCTCTCGCGAGATTTCACTAAAGAATATGAAAGATTGATTACCGATAAAGATATTAGCGGATTTGATGGCGACGAATATGTTTCTTCTTTAGATTTAATTAACGATTATGTTTTAGCAATAAATCCTGATTGTCTTTAAAATAAATTTAGCATTAGCACGCGACCGCTTGTTATTGCTAAATTTACAACCATACCACTTTTAGACGGCCGTCTGATTTTGATGTGTGCTACAAAATAACACGACCGCATCATTTCATAGGATGACTATTTTTAATCAGTGACAAACCTAGCGATAGCAGGGTTTGTCACTATCTAATACACTTCTTGCTGATAACCCCGAAGCAAAGCAAACTTGCTACGGGGCAGGCATTTTTCAGTAAACTTCTTGTTGGTAGCAACGTTCGCAATAGATAATTTCCGGACGATCTGACGCATAACTCGTCTCAAATTCTACTTCACACTTTTTATCACCATGAAGGTGTTTGCTTGTCACTTGTGCGTTATAGTTCAATACCTTTGCATCACCACACATACACCTTCTTTTGAAAAGTTTAGGAACATTTCTCCATTCAACCCGTTCAACATGTCTACAATTAAAACAAAGTCTAGGTAACGGCAAATTTAACAACCTATAAAATTGCAATTCTTGATGAGTAATGTTAAACGCACCAACACAATTCATATTGCAACTACTTCCATTATGATTATTTTTCTCATCATGCAAACATTGAATGATGTCGTTAATTATATCATCACCCACCTTATCTATAGAATCTGATAAGTCTTTCGGATCTTTGTTTGATATATAATTTCTCTTCTCTCGCACACACCATTTATACCCCATTTTCTCCGCTTCATTTTTTGAAAGAAAAAAATATTCATATCCCTGAGATTCATTAAATCCAAAAGGACTCATATCTATTGGAAAAAATTCACCATATTTATAAACCACACCTCGTGCATCCACATACGGCATTTCTTCCATGTGTTTTTTTATTTTAGGCAATAGTTCATCATATTTTTCTTTTGAGTATTGTTTATTCAAAATGCAATATTTTTTATTGTGCAAAGCTATACATCCAAACACATCAGCCACATTTCTGCAGTTGATTATATAATTAGAATTCAAGCCGTAATCAGAATCAATGACAAAAGAAGTATTATGTTGTCCAGCAGAACCACTAACTTCATATTCAAGCTCAATACCAATTCCGGAAGACGTGACATCCATAGAATCTTTAATTGGGTCATAAATAATGCTCTGCGAGTGAGCACAATTTCTAGCTTCATTCACAAAAAAGCAATTCCGTATTTGAGAAGAATTGTAAATATAATCTCCTGTGCAACCTGCGTCCTTTAATCCATGTCTAAATCGCAAGGGAGACTTAAGCCAAAAAGACTCCGCTAGAGATCTTGCCTCTTGTAATTTTTTCCAAGAAACTAAATTAAAATCTTTTAATTTTTTAGCGTATTCTTCTTTAGTATAAGGTTCATTAAAAATATGATAGCTTTTATTTCGCAAACCACTACAACCAAAGCAATTCAAACACCCCACACAATCTTGATTGAACCATACATCACTGCATTGAGTACAATTACGAGAAAAAAAGGTCTTAAAACAATTAGTGGTATTTATAACGTAATAACACAATTCGCACGATTTACAATTTATTGTATCAAAACATTGTTTACTTTTTTGTAATGTTACTCCATACGCACTATCTTCTGAAAATCCCGCATCAAAACACATATAGCAATTTCTCATATCAAGACCAGCTCCATAGTCACTATTGATTGGATTTCTGTTTAAAAAATTAGTTAACGGAACTTTATTAAACAAATCTTTAAATTGCTCAAAAAATGGACGAGAAAAATCATAGTCTTGACCATAATTTGTTGGATCCCATGCGTCCGAAATCCAATACTCATGATCATAAACAGGCATTGGCGCTTCAGAAGGAATTAATGTAAAAATGGTCTTACCAGTTGCATCACATTTACGTTTGTAAAGAAAACGAAAATTTCGAAATGACATCCTGCGCATAGCCCTACATTGCCAACAAAATGTCGGTGGTGGAACCTTTATTTTTTCATAAAATCCAAAATCATCCGGTTCAATCGTAAATTCACCTTTACAGTTCTGACATATTCGATTTTCACTTTTGTATCCCATATTCTTCTTTATAATTACCTAACTTTTGCGACCGCTAGAGTTGAGTAATTATATATTTAATACATTTTCTGTTGATATTGATTTAAAAATTTATACGAAAAAGGCTTGGCATATTTTTCTAAAATAGTTCTTTCGTATGCATCTATTTTATTATAACCAAGGATAAAATTTTTTATTACATTCCATTCCTCTCTCCCAGCGGTTTTTATATCTCGAAAAGATAAAATCTTATCTACAATTTGAAGTGCGCGTATTTGAGCATTTTTAGCTGCTTCAAACTTACCTGAATCAAAAAAGGAAAAAATTCTTCCAATTTCTGGATATAAATTTGCCATATAAAAAAGAGAGTTCTTTTCAATACTAATTTTGTGATCTAAAACAATTATTCTATTATCCATATTTACTGTAAGTTTATCATAATTTATTAACGTTATACACTTTCACTTTTATTTTCTTCTGCCTCTTTCTTCGCTTCTTCTTCTAGATTTTTTGCTGCGATATTTATAGAATTACTGACTTCTGCATAGTCGGGCAGTTCTTCCACTCCCTTTATACCCATGTATGACAAAAGCTCAAAGCTTGGTTTGTAGATATAACGCCTATTGTCTTTTGGATCCAACATCTTTTCCACTAATCCACGAACAGACAAAGCTCGCAAAGTGAAACTTGAGTTCACTCCCCTGATATAATCAATCTCGGCCCTGCTCACCCCATTTTTATAGAGAACAATAGACAACGTCTCTAGGCTAGCTTTTGAAAGCTCTTTGTTTAATTTTTCTTTTTGCAAACCCTCAATAAGTTCTGATAATTCCGGTGCCGTGCCGAGCATGATGTCGTCGTCTTTTTCAATCATCACTATCCCCCGCCCCTTTAAATTTTCCTTCAATTTTTCTATGCCTTCATTTATTTCTATTTGACCGACTTTCAAACCTGCCTGCGCAGGCAGGACTTCCGAAAGTTTTTTTCTCGAAATAGGTTCCCCTTTCCAAAACAATATAGCTTCTATTTGTGATTCTAAATTCATAATATTTTTTTCGTGAATTACGAAATATAACTTTTCAAGGGGTTTCGAGGCTGTCGAGCCAAGAACTTCAGGATTTTTTAAGCTTCAAAAAATCCGTACCGAAGAAAAGTTCATATTTTGTAATTCACGAAACTACTTCATTATTTTGTTCCTGCTTACTAATAATAATATCAGCAAAACCGTGTTCTTGCAGAGCATCCAAAATTCCATTTCTGACGAGCTCCAGCATCGCCAAAAATCCCACGATCACAAACACTTTTTCCTCGCGAGTTGCTATCTTCCCAACTTGCCCCGTTGTGACACGGGTAAAATCCCTAAAACTAGTCTGGATAGAGCTCTGCATCCTTTCTGTCAACTTACTTATCATTTCGTCTATGCTTATAACTTTCCTTACTTCAACTTCGGGCAAGAATACTTTTTTTGGCATTGACCCGAGAGTATTTTTTGCAAAAGTCATCATGCTTTCTTTTGTGATTCTGTTATCCGGCAAGAAAACAAGTATCTGATTTTTTCTTTCAAGTGGTGCAAAAATTATTTTCTCTCCAAAAATATTTTTGACATTTCCTCCCAATCTTGTAAAAAGTTCATACAAACGCAATCTCTCTTCTAAATTTTTTATATCACCTTCTTCTTCACTCGTAAGATTTAAACTTGGCAAAAGTGATTTTGATTTAATGAGAATTAGTGTTGATGCTACAAAAACAAAACTGGCAATTTCGGCTGGACTAAAAGAATTCAGCCCACCCAGTTTATTCATATAGTTTAGATAATCTTCGGTAACAGTGGCGAGCGATAAATCATTAATAAAAAGTTTGCGCTTCTCTATCAACTCCAAAAGTAGCCCAAAAGGCCCCTCAAAACTGGCGATTTTTATCTTATAAATTTCTTTTTCCACACCTGTATTCATCTTTGTATATTAGCACAAAAAGAAAAAAACTTTGACTATCACAAGGGATTCTGGCACAATGACTTTATGTATAAACCACCTGAAAAAATTTTAGAACGCTACGCTGATGTGTTAGTAAATTTTGCCCTCAACAGTGGAAAAGGAATTAAAAAGGGTGAAGTGGTTCATCTTGTTGCCTATGAAATTGCCAAACCTCTTTATCGTAAACTTAAAATTGCTATTATTAAAGCTGGTGGACACGTAATCGGTGATTATCGTCCCGATTCAGGCGACCGATTTCCATTTGATCGCGATTTTTATGAGCACGCGCAACCGCATCAATTAAAGTTTTTTCCTGAAAAATACGCGCGCGGTTTAATAGAACAAGTTGACCATTCAATTTTCATTTTAAGCGAAATTGATAAACATGAGCTTGAAGGAATTGCTCCAAAAAAAATGATGCAACGTGGTCTCGCGTGGAAACCGTATATGGACTGGCGTAATGAAAAAGAAAATAAAGGAAAATACACATGGACGTTGGCATTATATGGAACAGAAGCAGAAGCAAAAGAAGCGGGTCTGTCTTTACGTGAATTTTGGAATCAGATTATTAAAGCATGCATGCTCGATAAAAGTAACCCAATCAGTGAATGGAAAAAACTCTACAAGAAACTTGAAAAAACACGCACAAAATTAAATTCTTTACCAATTGAAAAAATGCATGTAATAGGACCTGATGCCGATCTTTGGATTCATCTCGGCAAAAAACGTCGATGGATGGGTGGTAGTGGCAGAAATATTCCTTCTTTTGAATTGTTTACCTCGCCTGATTGGCGTGGCACAGAAGGATGGATCAAATTCAACCAACCGCTCTATAGATATGGCGCGCTCATAGAAGGAATTCAGTTGTGGTTTAAAAACGGTCGTGTAGTAAAATCAACAGCGCGTAAAAATGAGCACGTTCTAAAGGAAATGATTCGCACGAAACACGCGGATAAAATCGGAGAATATTCTCTAACAGACAAACGTTTCTCGCGAATCACAAAATTTATGGCGGAAACTCTTTTTGATGAAAATATTGGTGGCCCGCATGGCAACACGCATTTAGCTCTTGGTCGTTCATATCATGACTGTTTTATCGGCGATCCAGGCGAAATGTCTCCTCATGATTGGGAAGAGCTTGGCTATAATGATTCATCAGTGCACACCGACATAATCTCAACCGCGCCCCGCACAGTAACGGCACATATGCATGACGGTTCAACCAAAGTCATTTATAAAAATGGAAAATTTACGTTCTAGCGTTTGAAAAAATCTATTAAAATAAATCAGCAAAAAAACTCAGCGCCGGGAGGGTGTAACCATCCGCGGCGCTTATATCAGATAGAGTCGATGTCAACGGAAATGTGCGAATAACCAGTCGACGAACGGACCCCAAACGAATATCAACGTGGCAACCCCGACCAGTAAAGCGAAAAGGAATGGATACCTCCCAACCTCTTCCTTAATCGTTGGCCACACCAAACTTCTTCTATCATTCATGTTCATAGTTTTGAGAACACGTTTCCCACCAAAACATCCAGCTTTTAGGCTGAATGCGGATCATTCCATTATGTGGCAGGTTCAAAAAAAAGTCTACCACACAAATCAATCAGAGTCAATCAAAATTGGAGTACATTCAATGTGTAATTGCAACACTCTCATTAAATACTTCCTCTATTGCGCTTCCCTTTTTGTAAATTATTAAATCTTTTTTAGAATCTTTCCACGTCTTTTGGATGGAGTCCAAAATTCTCCAACTATCAAGCAATTCAGGGCTTGAAATAAATAAATTATGGTCGCCCCTTATCGTAGCCTCTATAACTCTTTCATAAGCGTCTGTTTCATGTTCAATTTCAAAAATTTTTTCAGAACCATTTTTATATTTTATTTTTATTTGCGTCAATTTTTTATCTAGAGCTTTGCCAGTCGCAAGATTTATAGCCACTCCGCGCCAAATCGGGTCATTGGAAATTAAATTAATTGAGACAAATGTTTCTGTCATACTCGCCGGATTATTTACTTCTTCACGATATCCTTCATATTGACCCCTCTTTACACATTCATGACTCTTTACATCACAAACGATTTCTAAATTCATGAGGGCATCATGCCTCCGAGTAGTTTCAAACGATCCCGCTAAAACTACCGCGAGCATTTGGAGTAAATGACTTTGTAAAAAATCTTTTAATGCTCCGGTCTGCTCATAAAAATTAACTCGTCCTTCTATGTCTATTTTTTCGCTAGCAATTATTTCAATATTAGAAATATTTTCTCTTTGCCACTTTTCTTGCGCTATTTTTTGCATTGATTGTTTAGCTAAATAGTGATCTACTCTATAGATCTGATCTTCCGAAAAATATTTATCAATGTGTTTTACCAAGCTCTGCGCGGATTTTAGATCACCGCCAAAAGGTTTTTCAAGGATAATTTTTATACTTTCTTTACTAAAATTATCACTAATGATTTTTATAACATCGGGCACTGCTTCTGGAGGAACGGCTAGATGTATTATCTTTTCATCTTCCTCAGAAATTAAATTTTTTAAATTATCATAATCTTTACGAGAAATATAGACAACATCACCAATCTCACCTAAATCTTTTAGATGTTTTGCAGCGGGTATCAAATAACGCCTAGACAAATCACCAGATGCGCCGAAAATTATGTAATTAATTTTATTATTTATCATTTTATTTGTTTATTTTGTGCCCCCCAAAACCATTTCGCATCGCTGCCAACAACTTGGTGGCAAAATTCACCTTGCCTTTTTGTGAAGCTAATCGCACATCAAATGCCACACTGATTGAAGGTATTTCTATTTTCAACTTTTTCGCGGTTTCTAATGCCCATCTAGCTTCGCCAGATTCTGCCACGAACCCCTCTATCCCTTTTAATGTCGGATTTTCTTTCAAGGCATCACGCGTAAGTTCATTGAGCCATGAAGTTACGACACTGTGGTGTTGCCAAACGTCTCCGGCTTTTGCCAAATCAATATTTTTATATGGTCCTTCCTTCAACAGTCGGTATCCTTCAGCTAGGGACTCCATCATGCCGTATTCAATAGCATTGTGAGTCATTTTTACATAATGCCCTGCCCCACTTTTGCCAAAATAAAAATATGCACCCTCTGGTTTTGCCAAACTTTTCAAAACTGGCTCAATCTTTGTAAATGATTTTTTATCTCCTCCTGCCATCATAGAAAAACCATTTTTGTAACCCCAGATTCCTCCACTGGTTCCGACATCAATCAAAATTGAACCATTTTTCAAAACCTTCAAGGCTCTTTTTTTTGTCCGACGATAATCAGAATTTCCACCATCGATCAAAATACTATTCTTTGGTACCAACTTTAACCATTCTTTTAATTCTTGATCTATGACGTCTGCGGGCACCATTATCCAAATAGTCACGCGCTCTTTACCAAACAAAGCTACGACTTCCTCTCTCGAATAAGCAGGAGTCATACCAAGAGCTTTCATCTCATCAATAGATTCCTTGCTTCTGTTATAAGCAATCACCTGATGCCCATCCTCGTGAAGCTTTTTTGCAATCTGTTTACCCATCTTACCCAAACCTGCGACAGCTATTTTCATCTTATTTTTTATAATCAGTAAAAATTGTTAATAAAGGAACCCTCTTTAATACTTGTGCTGGTTGTTTATTTATATCAATATTTTTTTCCCTAGGCCGTCCCGGCACGGGCAAGGCTACTAAATCCTTCACAACACCCCATTTTTCTTCGCCCTGCATAAACACAACAGCCTCATCTAGATTTTCTATTATCTTTGGTGTAATGGTTATACGATCAAAGGTCGGGGTGTGATGACCACAAGCCAAATCTTCTGACTCTACCGCGATACTACCTGGGATTATACCCGCAGTATGTCCATCCTTGCCCACACCAAACAAGCCGATGGTGTATCCAGCCACATTAAACTCATAAGCAAGATTCTCGTTGAATTTGTCAATTGTCGTCGTAAAATCATCTCCAGTTATAATAGGTATTAATTTTGCCTGCGGAAGACTGAAGCCCTTCTCGATCATTTGATGCCAATTTGAATCAGCGTGATTGAGAGCTCCGTATCTCTCATCAGTCATCATGATAGTTAAATTTTTCAAATCATTACCTTTCAAAAATTCTGAGACTTTCACAGCCACAGCAATAGACGAACCACCCGTAACAAAAAACAAAACAGTCTTCCCCTCTTTAAGTTTATTTAAAATAGAATCGGCGATAAAATTCGCCGGATCCTCCACCTCCGTTGTCATTTTTATAACCAAACTCATAAGAACGATTATACCTCGTAGTGAAATTTTTAACAAAATTCATCATATAAAAATAAAGGGCTCGGGACACATTGTGCGTCCCGAGCCCGATTAACTCATGAAGTCGCGTACTGTACTTCACCGAATGGAGCTGGTACCATCACACCTCGTTGCCTTTGCCTCTCGTTTCTCGGACTGTCCGATTCGAAGGCTATGCGGAACATTGTTCCCTGTCAGCAACTCATCGACCGTGGACTTATCTGATAATCCGGCCGGTTAGTTTTTTCTACTGCTCAATCACTTAGCTCCCGACACCTCCACCTGAGGCCGTAGAACTGCAACCTTAACTCCGAAACCCAATCCCGCCGGGCTGCTTAAGTGCTTCAGCGGGCTATGGGTGCCAATGACATCAATATCCACACTCGTCATCAACACAAGCAGTATAGCATACCCACAGAATTTGTCAAGCAAAACATAGAAAATACCAAAAAAATCAAAAGTAGCCTTATAAATCAAGGATTTTTGGAAAATAGATCTAAAAGCTCAATTATCCCCACCCTACCCGTTACTTTAGTTGACTAAAGTGCTTTAGTTTGCTAAAGTATTGGGTATGAATAACGGGATGAATGATAAAACATCAATAGAAACAGTCAGAAAAGTTATGCAAATTGGACAGAAAATTGACTGGAATATAAAGAAAAACAATCAATTGATTGAGGCTTTTTTGGCTTTGAAAAATAAAGACGAGGCCGAGAGATTTCTGCGTGACCTTATGACTGAAGCCGAAATAAAAGAATTTGCAAACAGACTCGAAGTTGCAACACTACTTTCAAAAGACGTTCAGTATAACGCCATCAACGAAAGCACCGGGCTTTCATCTGCCACAGTTGCCAGAATAGCAAAATGGTTAAAAGGTTCGCTCGGTGGATATAGATTAATTTTATCTCGCTTAAGTCGAATCACCCAGAACCAGAGCAAGCTCGGTACTGGGCATAGTACCCCTTCCAAACTTAGGAAAGGGTTGCATTTCTTTGACTCGCCGAAGCTAAAAGCGTAGGCGGTAAATACCAAAAGTAATTTAACCCCTTCCTAAGTTTTAGGAAGGGGTTTTGCGTTGGTTCGTCGAAGCTTTACGTGGAGACGACCGTTGTCCCGAACAGCGCTTGGCTACTCGCCATAAGAGTATATTGGTTCTTCAAAAAATAATATGAACTACTCTAGAATTGATCGACGGGCAATCAGTGGATTAACTAGCGACCAGAATTCGCTTTTTTATGCACTTGAGAGACAGGAACAAGGTGAATTCGTGGCAGTTCCAGAATTGTGTAAAGCCATTCAAACAACACCAACACTGGTCATCTTTTCATGTTTGTCTGGAGATGGATCAAAGCAGGAACTTGGACTTAACCTTGGAGCACTTTTTGAAACTCGGCTTAAAAGATTGACTGAAAAATTTTTGGGGCAACTTGCAAATGCTGGACACAACTTACAGATCATTGTTCTAATCGATGACTGTGAACCACGACGTGTTTGGCAATGGAACACTCCCCAAAAAGACATCACTGACTGGTGTAGGATGGTAATCGAAGATTCCTCTGAAATTCCAATTGGTTGGAATGTAAATCTTTGGTCAGAATTGGAGTGGCAAACAAGCCTGACTTTTGAGGAGTCACTTGTAAAGATGTCGTCTCATCCTGATTATGCGCTTCTTATACATCAACACCTGGAACACATGAGGGAATTTCCAAACAGGAAATTGATTGGGGATTTGAGAGAGGCCGCACAAAGAAGAGTTGTGGTATATGCATTACAAGGAGTGGTTCTTGAAAAACAAATCCCGTCTGCTATTCTTTGTCAGTCTGAAACGCCTTGGAGGGTTAAAGACCCGATGTACAATCCATTTCGAAATCAACCAATCCCGATAATCCACCCATACCCAGAAAGGAGGTAAAATGATCCGTTCGGTAAAATTCTATCGCCTGCTTTGCAGAAAGTACGGTGGTATGAAATCTCACTAAGATACGCCCGGCAAGGATTTATTTCTTGTCGGGCTATTTTTTTTGTTTTGTATTAAAATGTAAGTATATGAAAATAAAAGCAATTATAATTCCTGGAAATGGAGATGACAATCCGACAGACAAATGGTTTCCATATGTTCAGGAAGAATTACAAAAAATAGATATTAAAGTGACAAATGTAAAATTTCCCGACCCTTTGCTTGCCCGCAAAAAATATTGGTTACCTTTTTTAGAAAAATTGGGCGCTGATCAAAATACAATACTTATTGGACATTCTTCTGGAGCAGTAGCGTCTATGCGCTTTGCGGAAACTCATAAAATATTGGGTTCAATACTAGTTGGAGCTTGTTATACAGATTTAGGAGAAGAAAGTGAAAAACAAAGCGGTTATTATGACAACCCATGGAATTGGAAAGAAATTATAAAAAATCAAAACTGGATTATTCAGTTTGCATCTACCAACGACCCATTTATTCCAATTGAGGAAGCAAGAACTATACACAAAAATTTAAATACTGAATATTATGAATATACTAACCAAGGACATTTTGGAAGTCGAGATAAAAAAGTAAAATTTCCAGAATTAATTGAAGTAATTAAAAACAAAATTAAGTAGTAAAAAATTATCAACCTTATGCAATCAAAAAATAAAATCTTTATCGGCGCGATGGCAGTAGCGGGAGCGGCGTTACTTTGGAGCTTAGACGGCATCTTCTTGCGTCCTCGCTTAGCGTCCATATCGCCCACATTGGTGGTATTTTTGGAACACAGTTTAGGATTTATCATTCTTTTGCCATTTTTGTTTATTTATAAACTCGAACTAAAAAAAATCACTAAAAAACAATGGTTAACTATCTTTTGGGTGGCTCTTTTTGGAGGCGCGCTCGGCACCATTTTTTTCACTAAAGCACTGTTTTTGACGGGTTTTGTTGATGTTTCAGTAGTCATACTTCTACAAAAATTCCAACCGATTTTTGCCATTTTGTTATCAGCAATTATTTTAAGAGAACGTTTTGCTCCAAAATTTTACATATATGCCCTACTAGCCCTAGTCGGCGGATACTTTGTGACTTTTAAAGACCCAACTTCAATAAATTTTGGTAACGCTACGACAATGATGGCAGTCTTCTCTCTACTCGCTGCTTTTTCTTGGGGTTCATCAACAACTTTTGGAAAGTATTCTTTAAAAAATATAAATTACAGACTCCTTACTGCCCTACGATTCGGTTTTACTGTAATTATCTTACTGATTCCAGCCACAAAATATTTCTCGACATTTTCCTCAATCAAAGCTAGTGTATGGGGAACTTTGGCGATTATTGTTTGCACTTCCGGAGCGGTCGCCATGTATCTCTATTACTACGGTTTAAAAAAGATCCCGGCCTCTCTCGCCACATTGTGTGAACTCGCATGGCCATTTTCTGCTATAATTTTTGATTATTTATTTAATCATAACGCGCTTTCAGTTACTCAAATTACCGGCGCGATAGTGTTATTTATTGCAGTTGCTTTGGCTACTCGTTTAAATAAAACGGAGATGATTAGTGGCATAGTTTTAGCGGGAAGCAACAATGGCGAGAAAGTAGGCGCCAGGACAGCCAATTTAGATATCAACCTAGCAAAAGATCTTCCAAAAGGACTTTATTCTTGCAGGGTTGATTTGAATGGCACCTTTTATCGAGGTCTGATGTATTATGGAATAAATTCATTAACCAATAAGGATTGTTTAGAAGTTCACATTTTAGAATTCGATGGAGACATCTACGACAAAAATATAATAATCACCACAGAAAGATATCTGCGTTTTCCAAAAAGATTCAAAAACGTGCAAGCATTGAGTGAACAAATAAAGAAAGATTTATCGCAATCATTTGGTGAGTCAGGAGCTTAATTACTTTTTAATATCCGTCAGAATTTAATTTCTCATCAATTCTGTTCATGTCGCGTGGGAACATTGTAGCCTCACGAATATTTTTTAATTCTAACAATTGCATTGTGATGCGTTCTGCTCCGAAAGCAAAACCGCCTTCTGGTGGGACTCCATACTTGAAAGCTTCGAGATACATCTTGACCTTAGCTGGATCCATTTTCCAGATTTCCACATGCTTCAAAAGTTGCTCGTAATCATTAATTCTGCGTCCACCTGAAAGCCACTCAACTCCCCTGCACAATAGATCCATGCCTTCGTTGTAATCAGGTTCTTCGGGATTCGGGTAAACATAGAAAGGCTTTTTGCGAGTCGGATATCCATAAACGAATACAAAATCAGAACCAGTTTCTTTTTTAATTATTTCACAAATCTCCCTTTCATCTTGAGGATTTGTGTCTTTTTCTCCACGAACATCGCGCCCAGTCGTCTCAAATATCTTTTGTTGAAGTTCTCGCAGAGATATCGTCGGAGTTTTATCTATCATTACCGGAAGTGTCGCCTTTAACATTTTCAAATGCTCTCCATTTTTTTTCTCCACTTGTTTGAGTATAAATCTGACAGTCTCCTCTGCCATATCACGAACATCTTTCCATGAATCAATAAATGCCATCTCTGCATCAAGAGAAACTATTTCGGTCAAATGCCTGGTGGTCGAAGACGGTTCTGCTCTGAAAACTTTGTTTACAGAAAAACATCTTTCAAACGCTGACATCACTATTTGCTTGTATAGTTGTGGCGACTGAGTTAAATATGCTTTTTTATCAAAATATCCAACTTGAAAAACTTCAGCACCCCCTTCCGCTGTTGCAGGAGTAATGGCGGGAGCCTGAAATTCAAAAAACATATTTTGCTTCATGAATTCTCGGAAAGAGTCAATGATAGTTTCTTGAACTTTAAAAATCGCTTGAATCTTTGCTTGTCTAAATACCAAAGATCTATTATCTAGCTCTGTAGTCAAATCAAGATTGTATCCATCAACAGACATATCAAAAGGAAGTGGCGCTGCCCTAGAAAGTATCTCTATGCCCGTAACCTCAAGCTCCACATCGCCATTTAACACGTCTTTTTTTATATTTTTTTCCGGACGCTTATTTACAATACCAGTGATTTTCAAAACCCATTCTGGTCGAATTTCTTTGACCAAATTAACTGTACTGCCTATCACCTCGGCGCGACTGGGTAATGCCACACATTGCGCCTTGCCTGTCATATCACGCATATCAAAAAACACCATTTTCCCCTGATCACGTCTGACATCCACCCACCCAGCGATTATGACCTCTTTGCCGACATTTTCTTTTAAATCCTTTATATATATTCTATTTTTCATGATGAGAATATTCTAACATAAAATAAAGACAAAAAAAACGGCAGACGTTCTCTTTAAGAACGTCTGCCAGTATGCGCTGAGATGTGTGCATCAAAACCCCTCCCAAAATTTGACACTGGAAGAAGTATTGACGTCAAAATTGTGTTGAAATACCCCCCTGCCAGTAATCTTTTTTTTGTTTTTGGTTTTTTTTCTAAAAAGCAAATTAACCCGAATGGATTTCGATGTTTTAGATGCGGTTTTTGTGTTTTTCATAACGTCTTCTTTTTTCAAAAATCTTTTTTTTGTTTCGTTCCATTCGAAAACAATCGATAGATAAACAAAAACGAGCCCTTCGAGGGCTCGTTTTTGTTATTGTTTAGATTTGATTTTCTTCTTAACAATCGCAAAAATGAACCCTCGAAGGGCCACTAAAGAAAAAGAAGAAAAATTTACCCACTGATTTCATACCTATATATTACACCCACAGGAAATAAAAGTCAACAAATTATAAATATAAAAAAAAGAGCCAGCAACACCGAGATGGTTTTGCTGGTCTTCATGATAAACACTAGATGCTTACTTGCCTCTCTATAGATAGTCTTTCGACGTCATTGGGGCTTCGAGCTTGACAAGCTCCAAAAGTGCTTCGCTCGATGTTAACTTTCTCCTAGCAGATCCCGATCCAGGGCGAGCAACATTCCCCCTTTTTTGAATGTGCTCACGAATTTCTTCATCGGAAATTGTGGTATAAGGTTTTAACTCTGACATGTTTTTTCTTTCACCTAACAAGAGTCACTTACAAAAGGTAGACTCAATCACCCAAAGAACAAAAAATGCTTTCGCATCACCCAATGTTCAGATTTATCCAAACATCAGCATACTAGTATGCTAGTATATATAAAAAGAAAAAGCAAGTGGAAACTTACTTGTTTGTTAATAACTATTTTTTATGGATAACTTTTAAAGCATGCCTAAAACCCCCCTCTTTTTTACGCATTTCGCGAGAACCTCTGGTAACTGTAGCCACTCCTAAATGTAAAGCTTCGGCTATATCTACATGACGCTCCCCTTTTGAGAGACGCTTTACTATTTGCCAACGCACACTGATATTTTCAAATTCTCGCGGTGTTAATATATCTCTTATAAAATCAGCAAGAATATGTTTATTGTCTGCGATTTTAAAAAGCACTTCAATAAGCTCTTTTTTATATTGTTCGGAATTATTTTTCATAAACTTTTACTCCTATTTTCTCTCTCACCTCTTCCATTTTCTGTAAGGCGACTTTTTTGGCTTTTTCGCCACCAGCTTTTAGAATCGCTAAGGCTTTTGGAATATCTTTCTCAAATTCTTTTCTTCTTTCTCGTAATGGAGCGATAAATTTCTCTAAATCTTCTACCAAAAGCTCTTTTAATTCTTTATACTTCCCCGCCTTGCTCTCATAGATCGGTAAAAGTTCTGAAGCTGGACGAATTAGATTGTGAATCGCATAGACATTTTTTGGCATCCCTTCGTCTGAATCTGTCACAATGCTCATCACAGCCTTTTTTATTTCTGCGTATTCAGCAAAAAGTGGAATGTGATTATTATAACTCTTTGACATTTTTCTGCCGTCAATGCCTGGAACTATTGCTACATTTTTCACAATGACTTCTTTGGGAAGTTTGAACGTTTCTCCAAAAATTCTATTGAATTTCTCTGCTGTGTCTCTGGCATATTCAACATGTTGTTTTTGATCTTGACCTACAGGCACAACATCTGGACTGTAAAGCAAAATGTCTGCCGCCATGAGCATGGGATAATTAAAAGTTCCAACATTAATTTCTTTATTTTTTGCCACAGCATCTTTGTAGGCATGAGCACGTTCCAGATAAGGCACGGTCGTAATAGTATCAAAAATCCAAGCCAACTCTGTGTGTTCACTTATATCTGATTGCTTAAATATTACTAATTTTTCTGGATCTAAACCAATAGCTAAGTAATCAAGCAGAATTCCTACGATATTCTGCTCCATTTCTTTTTTATCTTGAATAAAATTCAAAGCATGATAATCAGCTATAAAAACATAACCGTCATATTCATTCTGTAAGTCAACAAACTGTTTCATGGCGCCAAAATAATTACCAATATGTGGCGCACCAGTGGGTTTTACTCCTGATAATAATACTTTTTTAGACATACTTTTATATTATCATAAAAGCACAAAAACTAAAAACGTAACTTTTGAAGGGGTTTCGAGGCTGACGAGCCGAGAACTTCAGGATTTTTTAA
>CAYIOX010000004.1:0-24516 GCA_964365245.1 uncultured Candidatus Saccharibacteria bacterium | reverse complement strand
AAAGCCGCAGTTACCGGAGACACCGTCGGCGACCCATACAAAGACACAGCCGGTCCCGCCATCAATCCAATGATCAAAATCTTAAACATCGTGGCATTACTTTTGGTGGCTTTTCTGCTATAATTCAAACAAGTCGAATTATTAGTTTAATAGAAAAAGAAAAATGAAAAAATATTTAAGCCTATTTATTATTTTGCTGATGGTGTTTGCTATAAACATTAAAACAACAAAGGCGGAAGATTCCGCCAATACTGACACCACAGTATCTGGACAACAAGAGGAAAGAGAGAAACTTAAAACAGATATAAAAGCGAAAAGAGAAGAAATGCAAAAACAAAATGAGGCGAGACGAGAAGAAGCGAAACAAAAAATAGAGAACTTGAGAGCCAAGATAAAAGAAGAGAAAAATGCGATAAAAGCAAAAATAAAAGAAACGAGAATAACAGGCCGAGAAAAAGCGTTGGAAAGATTTGATAAAGCGATAGAAAGAATGAACGACTTGAAAGATAAAATCAATTCTAAAATAATCCAGATGGAGGCAAAAGGAGTAACAACAACCGATGCAAAAAACTTTATAACAACGGCTGAAACAAAGCTGGAAGAGGCTAAAGGCAAAATCGCGGAAATCCACACATTGTTGTCTGCTTCAATCAACGAACTAACGAAGGAAAATAAAACAAAATTAAGAATATTGACACAAGAAACTCAGACTCTCATCAAGACGACACATGAAAACTTAAACAGCGCGTTAAAAGCGTTGAAAGACGCCGTCAAAGTGAAAAGAGACGCTGAAAAAGACACCAAAGAAACAAAGGAAAATAATTAATAAATTAATTTAAAAAAACATGGAACCAGAACAAAAATCAAACGGAGCATTTATCGGGTTAACAGTTATTATCATCATCTTGATCATAGGCGTAATATTTATCTGGCAAGCAAATAAAAGCACAATAAAGATGAAAACGCCCGTAACACAGACATCGGACACTATAACCGATCAAGACGCAACTGCCCTAGACGCGCTAGAATCAGACTCGGAAACGATAGATACTGACATCGGCGTTAATGCAAATGCCATAGACTAGAAATTAGAGAATGAATGATGAAATTAACTGTAAAAAAATTACCAAAGAGCGAAATAGAAATTGAAGGAGAATTGGATTCCGTTGTATTTGAATCTTATTTCAGCAAAGCATTGAAAATGCTTGGTGAAAATTTGAAATTAGACGGATTCAGAAAAGGCAAAATACCAGAAAATGTTTTACTGTCCAACATACCGGAGGCGCAAATATTGGGAGAAATGGCTGAGATGGCGCTTGGAGAATATTATCCTAAAATCCTTGAAGAAAACAAAATAGACGCGATAAGTCGACCAGAAATCTCAATCACTAAACTGGCCCGCAAAAATCCTCTGGGATTTAAAATCAAAACAGCCGTATTGCCAATAATCAAACTCCCCGATTATAAAAACAGCGCTAAAAAAATAATATCAAGCATCCCGGAAAAAGAAAAAAATATTTCAGTGACTGAAAAAGATTTGGAAGATACCATAATGGATATCAGAAAATCTCGCGCGCCTAAGAAACATATGGCGGACACAGTAGCAGAACCTCACCCCGACCCTCTCCTTAATAAGGAGAGGGTGCCGAAGGCAGGAGAGGTGAATGAAATACCCGAGCTTAATGATGAATTTGTGCGAGCGCTTGGACCCTTTAAAAATGTAGAGGACTTCAAGACTAAATTGAAGGAAAATATCAAACTGGAAAAGATAAATCAACAAAAAGAAAAGACCAGATTAAAAATCATTGAAGAAATAATCAGCGCGAGCGAAATAGAAATGCCAGAAATCTTAATTGAGGTTGAATTGGATAAAATTTTGCACAAAATGGAATCCGATATCACTCAAATGGGATTAAAATTTGAAGATTATTTGAAGCACCTGAATAAAAAAGTGGAAGATCTTAGAAAAGAATTTAGAAACGACGCGGAGAAAAAAGCCAAACTTGCTCTCTTATTAAACGAAATAGCGAAAGTCGAAAAAATAGTCGCAGACGAAGAACAAATAGCCAAGGAAGTTGCTGTCATATTGGAACACTACAAAGACGCAGACCCCGAACGCGCCAGAATGCACGCCGAGAATGTTCTCACAAATGAAAAGATTTTCCAATTTTTGGAGAGTTTTTGAAACTCGTTGAAGGTGTAGTTTTTGCGAAACATTGCGCAGGCGGGTAGCCGAGCATAGTAAATTTTCAGCAGAAAATTATACGTGTTGAGAAAAAACTATACCGAAAAAGAGTTTCAAAAAACTTGAAAAATTTACAAATTAGATATACTATAAAACCATGTTAATACCCACAGTCATTGAAAAATCTCAATTTGGCGAAAGAGCTTATGATATCTATTCACGGCTCTTACGAGAACGCATTATATTTTTGGGCGGACCGATTGACGATCATACTGCAAATATTATAATCGCCCAGCTCCTCTTCTTGGAATCCGAAGACTCAAAAAAAGACGTTTTTCTTTATATCAATTCTCCCGGCGGATCCGTCACCTCCACTATGGCCATCGTGGACACGATGAATCATGTTCGCCCAGATATTTCCACTTTTTGCGTGGGACTCGCCGCTTCGGGTGGAGCGATTATTCTGTCGGCTGGCAAAAAGGGGAAAAGATTTATCTTGCCAAACGCTGAAGTCATGATTCATCAACCTTTGGGCGGAGTGGAAGGTCAAGCGACAGACATCGCGATAACCGCGAAACACATTTTAAAAACAAGAGACAATCTAAATAAACTTTTAGCAAAAAATACCGGCAAGTCTCTCTCTCAAGTGGAAAAGGACGTGGAAAGAGATTTCTTTATGGACGCGCAAGAGGCAAAGAATTATGGAATCGTTGATGAAATAGTCACTAAATCCAAAACTCCAGTCGTTCCAACAAATAAAACTGCTGATTAACAGCTTATAATTTTTTATACTTTATTCGAACAACGCTTGACTTAAAGAAGCAAGTTTTGTAGTTTTAATATAATAAACATCAACTTGTACTTTCTATGAAAGATTTATTTTTTCCTTTGCTCGATGGAGAATTTGAACATTTTGAGACCGTCGTAGACTACGATCGTCAAAATGCAATCGAGGAAGCAATTCGTGTGGCAGGATTGAAACTTGGGATAACAGATTTTCCAGTGTGGAAGATTCCATTATTGGGTTCCGGTTTGGTCACACAGAATGTCTACCCAGTATGTTTTCACGGAATGGTATACAGTGGTCCATTACCAGAAGTTTTGGACGAACTTGGAATCATGGTCGGCCTTAAAAACCTTCGACTAGCCGACCCGCTTACAACTCTCATTTTCATCGCCCAAATGAAAGATAAGTTTACGGGAAAACATTTCATCACTCATTTTCACACCCCTCGTAAATTTTGGGGCGTTAAGATAGAGAAACCAAGCAATTACACAGTTCTGGATGTATGGGAAAGCGATCCGGACGCTAAATGGAAAGAAGGCGCTCACTTCCCGAGCGTGTGCGATCTTTGACACACATCTCGTTTTCAAGACATCCCCGCTTGATTTGATCAACGGGGAAGTTTTTTTGTAAAATTTTTTTATTTACTTAATTTTTTATTCTTTTTTCTCTCCTTCTTGTCGAGACCTTCGGTCTAAATATCTTTGCAATATAAGCGCGGCGGCAGAAGCGTCTATCCGACCACTTTTTATTTGTTTGATCTTGCTGTGAGCCTGAGACGGACTTGATTCTCTCTTGCCATTTTTTGATCTTCGAGCTTCCACCGATGTTAAAAATTCTTTTTGCTTATGAACGGGTAATCCGAATTTCTCCCGCAACTCTAAAATAAAAACTTCAATCCGAGCCGAAAGCGCGTTTAGTTTTCCGGAAAAATCAACCGACTCCCCTATTACAAATTCCTCAATCCTTTCTTCTTTTACAATCTCACCAAACCTTTTAAAAGTATTCAAATCATTTAAAATTATTTCTTTCGGAAAGGCCAAGACGCCACTGGCGTCAGAAACCGCCACCCCAATCCTCTTTGTTCCATAATCAATGCCAAGAAATTTCATAACCAGATACTAGCACAAAAAATATTTTTCTGATATTATCTATGAATGGGACAATTACCAATTTCCGCCAATGTGGCCATATTAATAATAACTATTTTTTGGATTCTTCCTTGGAAAATCTACGCTGTGTGGACAGCGGTAAAACATAACCACAAGAAATGGTTCGTCGCGCTTATCATATTAAACACTGTGAGTATTTTGGAAATTTTCTATATTTTCAAAATCGCCAAAAAAAGCAAAGCTGAAGTAAAAAGAGATTTCAAAAGCGCTTGGGAGTCTTTTAAATAAGCTCTTGGCTTGAGAAAAAGTCTAAAATATATATACTGAATTAATTGTTCAGTTGGGATGGGTGCCTGAGTGGTCTAAAGGAACAGTCTTGAAAACTGTCGTCCCTGAAAGGGGACCGTGAGTTCGAATCTCACCCCATCCGCCAAAATTCGGAATTCAAATTTCCGCCAAAAATATAATCATAAAGTAACTATGTTATAATCTCGTGACTGGTCGATCAATTATTAAAAATCTTAATTAAATTTAAAATGAAATCTAAATTATTGTATTTTGTTCTAATCATGGCGTTATTGGTGACTGTTGCGCCTTCGACATACGCCGCGACAGAAGACACAAATTGCCCTTTTACAATAGACATAAAAGGCAATGATATCTGCGTGGAAACATTGATAAAAACCAATTTTGGCACAACTTATTACACAGTGTATCTGCCTATTTTAGATGGAGATCCCCTGCCTATGACTCTGGGTATTAAAGATGATGGCATAATGGACATCAATCAAATACAACAAAAAGCAAGATTGCTTTGGGGGGCGTTATTTTCCGCCTCTGCTAGCTAGTAAAAAACAAATAGTTAAAATAGAAAACCAGCAAATAAATATTTCTTTGCTGGTTTTCTGTTTCGTGTTAAAATCAATGTATGGAAAAATTAGAATGGTCCGCTTTGGAATACGAAGAGAGAGAAAGGAGCGCCGATTGGTTTTGGGCGCTCGGCATTATCATTGTTACCAGTTCTATCGCGGCAATTATTTTTGGAAATTATTTTTTTGCGACTCTTCTCTTCTTGAGCGGGCTGTTATTGGGATTCTTTGCAATCAAAAAACCAGACCTGATCAACTATGAATTAAACTCCAGAGGGTTGAAAATTAGAACCCAACTTTATCCTTATGAAAATATAAAATCCTTTTGGGTGCAAATAGGCGGAAGCGAAGAGGAAAAACTAAAACCACTATTTTTCGTAAAATCAGAAAGAATATTCATGCCTATCATACAAATACCCATAGAAGACGCCATCGCTCGCGATATTCATTCCATCATGCTTGCAAAAAATGTTATTGAGGAAGAAATGAAAGAACACCCATCTCTCAAGATAATGGAGTCTTTGGGCTTTTAATTTGCTTTTATTTTTTCTGAAAAACTGCTAATCTAAAAAGACTGCCCTCATAGTTTAATGGATAGAATGCGAGCTTGCGGAGTTTGCGATGTTGGTTCGATTCCAACTGAGGGCACCTTAAACAAAAAATAGAAAAATCCCACCAACATAAGGATTTGGCACTTAAAATCTTGCGTTGCAAGAACGGTTCTTGCAAGTTATTTATGATAATATAAACATATTATGAAACCTCGCATACTCATAATGATTCCAGACCGTCTGATACAAGCGACCGGAGGTATGGGAGAAAATTTAAAGCCGATATTGGAAATCTTGTCAGATAGATTTGATTTTTATATCGTGGGCCTTTCAGCAAAACCAGAACAAGTACCGTCATTTTTAAAGGGTTACACGACTCCGTCAAACTCTCTCCCAAACATAAATTTCTCTCCCGTTTCTGCAATCAATATTCAGATAGAATATTTCATTTCGGCATTGCAATTTCCTAAACCAGATATTGTAATAGCCTATGACTGGTCGGTTTATCTTCCCGCAGTCAGATTGGCAAAACACTATTCCATCCCGCTTATCGTTGAAATGTGTCTCTCCCCCATCATGCTCGCGAGAGACGGCTTTTATTTTGGACTTGATATCTCCCAAACATCAAGCAGAGAAATTCATCACACATTTTGCGAAATGGAAAAAATAGGTTTATTTGAAGCGGATAAAATTATCCAAATATCAAATGGATATTCAAAAAGATTTTTAGAAGTCAAAGAATTTCAAGAGAAAACAAGTATAGTGCCCATGTGCATTGATTTTTATAAATGGCAAAATAAAGATTTGGTTCCATACGAATTGCCAGGAACAAGAAAGAAAAAAGTTATTTTTATAGGTCGTTTTGTTCCAAACAAAGGAATCTCAGCCTTATGTCAGGCAAAAATTCCAAATGAGATTGACCTTATTTTTATCGGAGCGAAAGAGATGGCGGACAAGACGTCAATGCAAGCGATACTGGATAAATGCGATAAAGAAAATAATGTTCATTACATAGGACCTTTTTATGGTGAAGAAAAGGTTAGAATATTCAAATCTGCTGACGCTGTCATTATCCCATCATTACATGAACCATTTGGCATAGTGGGACTTGAAGGTCTAGCATCAAGATGTATAGTGCTTTCATCTAGAGTTGATGGACTAGGAGATTTCTTAAATGATGAAACAAGCATATTCTGCGGAACAAGCCCTCTGTCCATAGAAAAAGCGTTTGAAGAATTTTTACAAATTGACGAGAATAAAAACGAGAATATGAAAAAGGCAGGTTTTGAAATATGTCAAAATTACACCTCGCAAATAATAGCAGACAAACTACTTTCGGTTATAAATGAAGTTGGGAAAATAGATAATAAAAAAATATAGCAATAATCTAATACTAATAATTGACTAATCAGCTATACAATAATAAGGTGTCTCCATTATTGAATAACCGCCACTATATATACCAACATATAATTTCTTTAATTGACTAACTGATATATTGTTATAATCAAAGTAAATAATATAATTTTTTGCATAGTTTCCCGCATTTTTATTTTCAATACCACAATACATTAGCCCTACTCGCTCCCCGGCGATCTGGTTTGTATTTAACGCAAAACCTGTTCTGTAAAATATCGCAGTATTTTCAGTTGTTGAGAGGCCTTCAGGCAATCTAGGCATATAGAGCGCAAGTTCCTGCGTTAATTTGTCTGTAACATTTAGAGGTGTCGTCGTCAAATCATAAGCCCCACCCATACCGCCTCCAGGATACCAAGATTGTTTGGGCACAATAGATCCTAGAATCATGGTGTTTATTAGATAATTGCTGGGATTTGGATAGCTTTGATCGTTTCCCGGAAAAATCCCTTTTTTATCATAAAACAGGTAAAGCGCTGTTCGCAGAGAATTTATTTCTGAAAGAAATTTTGCTATTTTCGCTTTTTGTCTGGAAGAATTCAAGGATGCTAGGACCACACTTGAAACTAAACTAACTATTGAAATCACAACCAATAATTCAATCAAGGTGAATCCTTTTCTATATTTTTTGGCGTATCTAAATTTCATAACTGGTTTTTGTTTTTAAAAAGGTAAAAAATATTATATTCAGCCTTTTTTTAGCTGTGTTTGTATTGTAACAAAAAAAAGACACGGGAAAAAGCTCAATTCAGCCTATTTTTAAACAGAAAAAAATTAGGGGTATTTTATAAATTTTTATTCTGTGTTTTAATGCTAAAAATTGGTTTATCCACTTTACATCAAGGGTCCGTTTTCATGTATAATGACCTTCATGGTTGCAAATGAAAAAAATAATTTTAAATTTTCTCTGAAGTTTTTCTGGGTCCTTGTTTTGTGCTTATTGGCGAGATTAATTCCGTTGCGTATGCCAAACATAGAGCCAATCATGGCGACCATGATGCCCCTAAGTCGCGCTTATGGAGCATTTATTGGTTCTTCTTTTGCATTTTCAAGTATTTTACTTTACGACACTCTTACTGGCACACTCGGAATGCAAACTTTTTTCACAGCAGGAGCTTACGGCATGCTCGGTTTGTGGGCTACTTACTATTTTAAAAAACGCCAAGGCAATACAATGGATTATGTTACTTTTGCAATACTGGGAACACTATTGTTTGACAGCTTCACAGGACTCACAGTCGGCCCGATCTTTTTTCATCAATCATTCCTAGGATCTTTAGTGGGGCAAATACCGTTCACTGCTTTGCATTTGCTCGGCAACATCGCTTTTGCTTTTATTCTATCCCCTGCCGTCTATAAATTCCTAATTAAAAAAAGAAAAGAAAAAATCCTGCCACACATTAATCTTCTTAACCCTAAAACAATTTAAATCTATGAAAACAAAAATAACCACAAATAAAAAAATCACAAAAAGCGAACTGGCAAAAATCAAATCCATCAGGAGAAGAAGCGGTGAAGTTGTTCCTTTCGATTTAGAGAGAATCGCTCGGGCAATCTTCAAATCTTTTGAGGCTTCTGGTGAAGCGGGAGAAGCAGAATCTCATATGGTCGCGAATAGTGTTTTTAAAGATCTTCTTAATCTGCGAAACGAATTAGTTAGTAAAAATAAAGAAGCAAAATTCTTGCCAACTGTTGAACTCGTCCAAGATTTCGTCGAAAAAGAATTAATGAAACAAAGTTTCTCTGAAACCGCAAAAAAATACATACTCTACAGAAACAGACGTTCGGAACTCCGAGCCGCTTTTGGACCAGTGTCCGAAGCAGTGCGCGTCGCTGTCGAAGAATCAAGTAAATATTTTTCTAGCCCCTATTCGGAATATATTTTCTATCAATTTTATTCCAGATGGGTTCCAGAATTGGGTCGTCGCGAGACTTGGATAGAAACCATTGATCGCTATATGGCCTACATGAAAGAAAATCTAGGGGATAAACTTTCAGCTAAAGAATACGCTGAAGTCAGGCAAGCAATACTGAACCAAGACATTTGTCCTTCTATGCGACTCCTCTGGTCAGCTGGCAAAGCTTGTCGAAATTCCAATGTTTGGGCATATAATTGCTCTTACATTGCGCCAACCTGCCCTCAAGATTTGGGAGAAATCATGTATGTTTCAATGTGTGGCGCGGGACTTGGTTTTGCTGTTGAGTGGGAAAACGTCCAGAAATTTCCCCAAATAAAAAAGCAAACTGGAGGAAAACCGTCCGTCCATATTGTAGCAGACGACAAAGAAGGTTGGGCAGACGCTTTTGTGCTCGGTCTTACCAACTGGTTTGACGGCAAAGACGTAAAATTCGATTACTCATTTGTGCGACCAGCCGGCACAAGATTGGAAACTGCTGGTGGCAGAGCGTCTGGACCGCAACCGCTTATGGATCTAATGGAATTTGCCAGACACAAGATTCTATCCAAACAAGGCAGACGTCTTTCCAATCTGGATATGCACGACATCATCTGTCAGATAGGACTGATAGTTGTGGCTGGTGGAGTCAGACGTAGCGCGCTCATATCTCTTTCTGAATTAGAAGACGCAGAAATGCGCGATGCAAAAAAAGGACAATTTTACTTGACCGAGGGTCAACGCAGTATGGCTAACAACTCGGCTGTTTATAATGCCAAACCATCGGCTGAAGAATTTCTAGATGAATGGACAGCTTTAGTAAAATCCAAATCTGGCGAGCGCGGGATTTTCAATCGAGGAGGACTTGAAAAACAATTGCCAGCTCGCAGATGGGCGGCAATCAAGGACGAGAGACAAATAGGACTGAACCCTTGCGGAGAGATTTATCTGCGCTCCAAACAATTTTGCAATTTGACTAGTATTGTGATTCGCCCAAAGGACACCGTGGAAACTTTAAAAAGAAAAATGGAATTAGCAACGCTTCTGGGAACTTATCAATCTACTTTGACCAATTTCGGCTATCTTTCCAAAAAATGGAAAGAAAATTGCGAGGCCGAGAGATTGCTTGGCGTATCGCTCACTGGCTATTATGATAATCCAACCATAAGAGACGATAAAGTGTTAGACACTCTTAAAAAAGTTTCCATTGAAACAAACAAAAAATACGCGAAGCGTTTTAACATCAATCCTTCCACTGCCATCACTTGCGTAAAACCTCATGGCAATTCTGGTCAGCTTTTGGGAGTCGGTTCGGGTATGCACCCTTGGTATGCTCCGTATTTTATCCGCCGAGTGCGCATCAACCATACCGATACCCTGCTCCAAATGGCTAGAGATCAAGGCGTCCCCTGTCTGCCAGAAGTCGGTCAATCCGAATCATCAGCCACTACTTTTGTTTTAGAATTTCCAGTCAAGGCCCCAGATGGAGCCATCTTCAAAGATGAAGTTACAGCTTTGGATTTAATGAAAGAATGGAAGAGGCTCAAAGAGCATTTTGTGGAACACAACCCTTCGGCCACTATCTATGTCGGAGAAAATGAATGGCTGGCTGTCGGCAATTTTGTCTACGAAAACTGGGATTTTGTTGGGGGAATGTCATTCCTTCCACGCTCAGAACATATTTATCAATTGGCTCCCTATGAAGCAATTACCAAAGAAGAATACGAGAGACGTTCAAAATCCATCGGTAAAATCGACTTCTCAAAACTTTCCCAATATGAAGCCATAGACAACACCACCGGCGCTAAAGAATTTGCTTGCGTCTCAGGAGTTTGCGAGGTGTAACCTTGTGTTAGGAAAATTACATTTGTTTGTAAATGAATTTTGGTCTAGTATAATTAAATTATGAAAAAAGAAGTTACAACAGGAGAAATATTGGAAGCCATCATAAGTGGTTTTTCAAAAGTAGAAAATAGATTCACTAAGATTGAAAATACTATGACAACTATGGCAACCGATGTTGGACAAGTCAAAACGGATTTAAAAAGCTTTAAATCCGAAACTCATGAAAGATTTGATAAGTTGGAAGAACACCTAAAAGAAAACGAGGCAAGCACTGACGCAATCATTACAGACTATCATCCTCGCATCATTGCTCTAGAAGAAAAAGTTTTCGGTCATTCAACTTTAGCTGATAATTAGAATTATATATGAAAAATCAATACATTCGACGAGCTCAGTACAAGAAAGGTTTCATTGTGCCATTATTACTAGCGGTTATTGCATTATTGGTAATAGGAGGCGGAATTTATATTTATAATAACAAAAAAGCAGAAGCTCCTACAGTTGTTGATACTGGAGTACAGCAAACAAATCAAGTTCAACAACGGACACAAACATCAGCTAACGGACAAGGTGGAAATCAAATTAATATACCTTCTAATAGCACAACTCCAGTTGCAAGCAATCTCTCTTTATACAAAAGTGAAAGCTGTGGTTTCGAAATAAGTTTTCCATCTCAGTTTGTAAATTGGAACAGGCCTTTGGACCAAAGGCTAAAACAGTGTCCCAATTCAATACCCAATGAGGGGCAAATAAGTGCGTTAAATTTGAAGTCTCAAGTTGACTGCAACATAAACAGTGTAGGAGAATCTCCGGCAGGATGCAGTTTTTTTGAAGTATCAGTCTCAACTCATAAGGTTGAAATTGCAGGTGGTGATGGAGTAACAGAGAAGAGCTTTGTTGTTGATAATATACCAGCTGATAAAATTATCAGTCTCGACAGCCAACTTGGGCAGATCTATATTCAATTTCAGAAAAATAAACTTTGGTATCGCTATACCCACACGTTTAGCCCATCAGATGCCAAAGAAGCTGAGAAACTTTCTGACTTGATAATTTCAACCTTTAAATTCACAAAGTAGTTTTTAATTCAATATTATGCTATACACCAGAAAAGGAGACACAGGCACAACTAAAACTTTTGGTTGTGATCAAAGGGTATCAAAAAGTTCAGATATTGCTGAGGCTTTGGGTTCACTTGATGAAATTAACTCTTTTCTCGGGTTGCTAAAAATAAAAACTAACAATATAGCGTTTGTCCTCCCTACCAACAAGATCACAATCTCTGAAACTATTGACAGTATCCAACAAGATCTTTTCATAGTTCAAGCTGAACTCGCTGGAGCTCCGAAAACCATTCTCCAAGAAAAAGTAAGGTGGCTTGAAGAAATTATTGACGGCATAGAAAAGACACTTCCGCCGATAAAAACATTTTTTGTATCTGGTGGCGTAGAGCTCGCCACTCTGTCCGATATCGCTCGCACCATCGCTCGTCGCGCTGAAAGACGGGTCGTCGCGGTCGCCGATGAAGGAAAAGCAAAAATCGGCAAAGAAACTCTCGCGTATCTCAATCGTCTCTCAAGCGTTCTCTACGCTTTTGCTCGTGAATTCAATCACCTAGCCAACATCAAAGAAGAGGCTCCGGAATATAAATAAGCCTGAATTACGAAACATAACTTTTTGAAGGGGTTTCGAGGCTGACGAGCCGAGAATTTCAGGATTTTTTAAGCTTCAAAAAATCCGTACCGGAGAAAAGTTATGTTTCGTAATTCACAGTTATTAAGATTTACTGCGAGACAAATATTTTTTTTCCAATTTTTTCATTTTTTTGCCATGCTTGAAGCCTTTTAAATGAAGCATGCCGTGGATGATTAAAAAGTTTAGAAATTGGCGAAAAGTTTTGTCAAAATTTTTTGCTTCTTTTTTTATGACCTCCGGACACATTATGATTTCACCTTCATTTTTACGCAAAGAAAAAGACAATATGTTTGCGGGTTTGTCTTTATTTCTATATTTTTTATTTATTTCTTGAGATTTTTTTATATTTACAAAAGCAATCGATAGAGAATAATTTTTGCCCAAAATATCGTTTTTCAGATCAACAAAAGACAAACTTGGCAGTTTGTCTTTTGTTTTGTTTATTACGGAAATTTTCTTTTCCATATTTTTACTTTGTTACCATTTTGCCCAGTTTTTTCAAACGCTCTATTTCTTTTCTGCGCGTCATTCTTTTTAACGCGCTTTTTTTTATTTTTAGTTTAGATTCTTTTCGAACATTATAACGAGCGCCTTTTACTTTGCGGATTATGCCGGACTCTTGAATTCTGCGCGAAAAGCGACGCAAAATGCTCGAATTGTTTTCGTTTGGGTTTTTACTCACTTCTATTACTGTGTTTGCCATAGACCAAAGATTACCATATAAATATATTTTTGCAAACTTTTTTATGTGTCGTTTGACAAAGTCATAAAAAGGTTTATAAATAGAGGTGGAACAAAGCAGTCAGGCATGTCTACTCGCGCGAGTGACATTTGTTAGCCCGACCGCTAATGTTCTTTCAAGCAAACAACGACACTATGTCAGCACATCCACTGGTTGACCAATCAGTTAACTATTTCACTGGTTTTTATTCTCTTCCTCCGATTGAACCGGAATTGAGCCCAAAAGAAAAAATCGCCTTACTGAAGAAGGCGGGGCTCACAATGGGGCAACCAGAGAAGATCACCCTCAGGAGTTCAACTAGGCTTGGGGAACATCCCCCAATGCCATTTTTGGTCCAACTCGAACAGGCTGTGCGAGTGGCACAGGCTGGGGGTGAACCGGTTTTTCACCCACAACAAATATGTATCGAGTGTCCGTCGTAGTCTCTGTTGATTTCAAGACCAGCGAACCATCATGGTTCGCTGGTCTCCTCTTTTTTAAATTGACTTTTTTGCAAAAAAGAGATAAATTGTATAAATGAATTCCGCAGGAAATTATATAACTAAAGAAAAAAGAGAAGAGCTCTTGAAAGAGCTTGAAGATTTAAAGGGCCCAAGAAGAAAAGAAATTTTGGTTGCTTTGGAGTATGCAAAGTCGTTAGGTGATCTTTCAGAAAATGCCGAATATCATCAGGTTCGTGAAGACCAAGGCAAGCTCGAAGAGCGTATCGCCAAGATAGAGCAGATTTTACAATCGTCGGAGACTTTTTCCAGACACGGAGGAGATATTATTGAAGTTGGTTCAAAAGTAGTGGTGCAAAAAGAAGGCTCGAAGGAAGAAAAGACTTACATTGTGGTAGGGTCCGAAGAGGCGGATATGGTAAAAGGCAAAATCTCCAATAAATCTCCATTTGGCGAAGCGCTTGTCGGCAAAAAGAAAGGCGATATTGCTTCTTTCAAAACCCCAAACGGAACGGTGAATTATAAAATAATGAATGTATCTTAATGTCTTCAATTGACGAAATTAGAGACGCTAGAATAAAAAAACTTGAACTCCTAAGGAGCAAAAATATCAATCCATACCCAGCGGATTCAAAAAGAGAACTCTCGTTGAAAGAGGCGATTGAAGGTTTTGATTTATTAGAAAAAGATAAAGAAATAAAATGGATTGCCGGCAGAATCATGTCTATTCGCGGACAAGGCGCCATTATTTTTTTGACAATGAATGATGGCACAGCTAGCTTTCAAGGTTTGCTGAAAAAAGATATTTTAGGAGAAGATAAATTGAGTTTTTTTAGCGAAGTGGTTGACATTGGAGACTTTATAGAAATTCAGGGAAACTTTTTCACCACAAAGAGAGGGGAGAAAACATTAGAAGCAAAAGATTGGCGCATGCTTTCCAAAAGTTTGCGACCATTGCCAGAAAAATGGCATGGTTTGCAAGACGTGGAAGAAAGATTTCGAAAAAGATATTTGGATACTTTAATGAATGAAGAAGCGAAAGATAGACTCCTCTTGCGTTCGAAAGTAGTGAGTCTTGTGCGTAAATTTTATAATGAAGATGGTTATATAGAAGTAGAAACCCCCAGATTGCAGACTGTAGCTGGTGGTGCTACTGCAAAACCTTTTATCACTCACCACAACACTCTTGATACAGATTTCTATTTGACTATTGCTCAAGAACTTTATTTGAAGATGCTTTTGGTTGGAGGTTTTACAAAAGTTTATGAGATTGGAAGAAAATTTAGAAATGAGGGAATTGATACGACGCACAATCCAGAGTTTACAATGCTCGAATCGCAAGAAGTATATGGAAATGCGAAAACCCAAAGAGAATTTATTGAAAAATTGTTTAAATACTTAGTAAAAGAAGTTTTTAAAACTAATCAAGTAACTATTGATTCTGTTTCTCTTGATTTTGAGAAGCCTTTTGAGGTTATCACTTTTTATGATCTGATTAAAAAATATTCTGACATTAAAGATCCAGTGAAAGAAAATCAAAAAGATTTGTCAAAATATGCAGAGAAGATTGGCATCAAAGTTGAGCCAAATGAATCAAAAGAAAATATTTTAGATTCAATTTATAAAAAACTTTGTCGCTCTAAACTCGTTCAGCCGACATTTATTGTGGATTATCCAGTTGCTTTTAATCCTTTTGCTAAAAGAAAAGAAGATGATCCATCCATGATTGATCGTTTCCAACTCGTTATCTCTGGTATTGAGTTAGTGAATGCTTTTTCCGAATTAAATAATCCAATAGATCAAAAAGAACGCTATCTAGAGCAAGACAAAAAGGGCAAAAAGGGAGAAGAAGAAATTTCCCCTACTGATATGGCTTATGTAGAAGCGATGGAGTATGGCATGCCACCAAACGGTGGTATAGGTATCGGTATAGATAGGTTGATTATGTTTTTGTCCGGAGCAAAAAATATAAAAGAAGTTATTATTTTTCCGACGTTGAAGCCCGTCAAAAATTAAAGAATAGTAAAAAGAATGTCAGAACTGAAAGATTAAAAAATCTCCAAAAAAGCAAAACCCTCGGAAACCATAAGTCCCGAGGCATCTTTTTGGTGTTTTTATACACCAGATTTACATTATTTTTTAAAAAAAGAACAAATCTCTTCCCTTCACCTTCAGACCGGCAAATGCTGTCGTCATAACCTAGGTGAAGGGAAGATGATGAATCAATCTGTGCAACTAACTAGGTTATTTTATCACAGGGACCATGATCAGTCTTCGGAGTTATCCACACTTAGCTCCTTGATTTCCCCTAAGACGGTCTTCGGGGTATAATGTGAATATGGGATATAGAAAAACACCGCTTGTGAATGGTGAATTTTATCATCTTTATAATCGTGGCAATAGTCGTCAAAAAATATTTTTTGACGATAACGACTATCGTCGTTTTGTTAAATTACTTTTTATTTGTAATTCAGCAAAGCAAGTAAATTTTCGTGATGATATTATAGAAAAGAAAATTGATGCCTGGGATTTTGATCGAGGAGAAACGATAGTTTCAATAGGAGCTTGGGTTTTAATGCCTAACCATTTTCATATTTACCTTATTTCCCCTGAATCCCCCGAAGACGGTCTTCGGGGTGAGAATAATATTGTCATTTTTATGCGAAAACTTTGCACCGCTTATTCAAAATATATAAATACTAAATACAAACGCACCGGTTCTCTTTTTGAAGGAAGATTTAAATCTGTTCATGTGAGTGATGATATTCAAGCAAAGTATCTTTTTTCATACATACATTTAAATCCAATAAAACTTTTTCAAAAAAATTGGAAAGAAGAGGGGATACAAAATAAGATTGAAGCCCTGGCATTTCTTGATAAATATAAATGGAGCAGTTATGAAGATTATTTATTGAAGGAAAGAATAGAAAATAGGTTATTAGATCGAAAAAGTTTTCCTGAATATTTTTCTACTAAAAAAAATTTTCAAAGAGAAATTTTTGAATGGTTTAAACTTTTTCCCTAGGGTTTCCCCTAAGACGGTCTTCGGGGAATTATAATGTTCTAAAAAAGTAAAACCCCGAAGACCGAAGTCTACGAGGCGTCTTTGTGGGTGTTTTTAGGCACCCAGTTAACTAAAATCAAGAAAAGAACACATTTTTCTCCTCTCCCACCCTCAACAGATGCCTGTCGATATCAAGGTGGGAGAGGATGAAGCAGCACGATAACCATTACAGTATACACGACAATATGAATGAGAATAATCCCAAAGTTATCCACAGTTTTTGCTTGGTATTAGTTAGAAAAAAGAATACAATACATCAAGTGGGAAAAAGTGGGAAATCATAATTTTTAAAAATATATGTTGATCGGCGAATATATACACACCATAGATGAAAAGAATAGGGTTTCCATGCCGGCAAAGTTTCGCCAAGAACTCGGAAAAAAAATTATTATTACCCCCGGACTTGGCAAATGTTTGTTCATTTTTACAACCAAAGAATGGGAAAAAGTTTCTAAAAAACTTTCTGATTCGGATTCTGATTTATCTTTCTTATCATCTGATCAGAGAAGTTTCAACAGATACATGTTTGGACGAGCGGCAGAAGTGGAGATAGATTCGATCGGCAGAATATTGGTTCCAGATTTTCTAAAAGAAAGGATTGGTTTGAAAAATTCTGTAGCGATTATCGGAGTCAAAGATAGAGTAGAAGTTTGGAGTGAAAACGCATGGTCGGAACAAAAGGAGATCGTTGAAAAGCAGGCGGAACAATTAGCGGAAAAGCTTGGAAGCGAGAGAAATTAAATGACACAGACAGAGACGGTAAATATTAGACACAAGACAGTTCTTTTACAAGAAACAATAGATGGTCTGAATTTAAAGCCTTATTCCATTGTGCTGGATTGCACTTTCGGGGGTGGAGGTCATAGTTTGGAAATTTGCAAACGATTTTCGAATGTAAAAATAGTTGCCATGGATCAAGACAAAAATGTTTTTGCAAGAGCAAAAGAAAAATTCGAAGGTCTGAATTGCGACATTTCTTTTACAAACGCGAATTTTAGAGATTTAGAGAAAGCGGATTTAAAAGAAATAGATGGGATTATTTTTGATCTGGGTTTGAGTTCAGATCAATTGGAGGATTCTAGACGAGGATTTTCTTTTATGAAAGATGAACCACTTTTTATGACCATGAAAGCAAATCCAACTTCGAAAGATATCACAGGACTAGATGTTGTGAATACTTGGGAAGAAGAAAATTTAGCCGATGTTATTTACGGTTATGGCGAGGAAAAGCAAGCTCGCAGAATAGCCAAAGCGATTGTAGATTTTAGAAAAAAACAGAAGATACAGACGACCTTTGATTTAGTAAAGATAATAGAAAATGCCATTCCATCCAAGTTTCGCAAAGGAAAAATCCATTACGCCACGAAAACTTTTCAAGCGATCAGAATAGCGGTAAATGACGAATTAGGGGCGCTTGCTCTTGGACTGGACAAAGGGTTTGAGTCATTAAAGAAAGGTGGGAGAATGGCGGTGATTTCTTTTCATAGTTTGGAAGACAGAATAGTAAAAAGATTTTATATAAAAAAAATGAAAGAAAGGGGAGCGTTATTGATAAACAAAAAGCCAATTATTGCAAAATTAGAAGAAGTTAAAAATAATCCGAGAGCGAGAAGCGCTAAATTGAGAATTTTAGAAAAAATATAAATTGAACCATGAGACAAATAAATTCAAAATTAAATATATACATGAAAAGTGTGAGCATTATAAATAATAATATTGAAAAAATTATTTTGAATTTTATTATTTGGTCTTTTGGCTTACTCGCGCTTGTCTATATTTTACTTTTGGGAAATATGGTTAAGAATATTATAGAACGTCAAGGTTTCGAAGCGCAGGCGCGTTCTTTTTCTAATGAAGTTCGAAATTTGGAAGTTACTTATCTATCCATGTCTAATAATGTGGATCTTGTCTCTGCGTATTCAATGGGATTTAAAGAAACAAAAGCGACATTTGCCACTCGTAAAGCTCTCGGTCTTAATATTTCCGGTGAACCTTTTGGCAGTGTAAAAATAGCTCAAAATGACTTATAGTTTTATTTCTAGATCTAGGATTACACTTTCTTTTTTTATTTTATTTTCCTTGATTTTGGCAGGAAAGATTTTTTTAGTGCAAGTGGTGCATGGCAATATCTATTCAGAATCAGCGGATCGCCAATATGTCACACCCGGGGGAAATATTTATGAACGTGGGACTATTTTTTTTCAAAGCAAAAGCAAAGATGGTAAAAATGGACAACTTATCGCGGCTGCCACTCATACTGCGGGGTTCAAGATTGCTATTAATCCAAGTAAAATTGTCGACAAAGAGCTTACTTATCAAAAATTGTCAAAAATAATCATTCTTGATCATGATGATTTTATAACAAAGTCGGGAAAGACGGACGATCCCTATGAAGAAGTGGCCAACCGTCTCTCAAAAACGGAAGCTGATGCCGTGTCTGCTTTAAAAATTTCTGGCTTGAATGTCTTTAAAGAAAAATGGCGTTTTTATCCGGGGAAAATGCTTGCTTCTCATGCACTTGGTCTTGTGGGGTATAGAGATGCCGAACTGGGTGGACGTTATGGTCTGGAGAGACAATATAATAATGAGTTGATCAGAAACAATAATAATGCTTATGTTAATTTTTTCGCGGAAGTTTTTTCTAATATAAATAAAACTTTATTTGAAGATGGAACCAAAGCAGGCGATGTCGTAACCACTATTGAACCGGAGGTGGAGAATTTTTTGGAAAAAAAATTAATGGAAGTAAAAGGAAAATATCAAACGGATTCTGTTGGTGGTATAATCATGAATCCCATTGATGGATCTATCTATGCTATGAGCATTAAGCCGGATTTTAATCCAAATGAATTTTCTAAAGAAAAAAATAATTCTGTTTTTTCCAATCCGCTAGTTGAAAATGTCTTGGAGTTTGGGTCGGTGATAAAACCTTTGGTGATGGCGGGAGCTTTAGATGCCGATGTTGTGACAGCAGATACTGTCTATAATGACATGGGGTCTGTTATTGTTGAAAAAAAAGAAATATTTAATTTTGATAAAAAGGGCAGAGGTCCGAATACGACTATGCAAGAAGTTTTGAATCAATCTCTCAATACGGGGATGGTCTTTGTGGAAGAGCGTTTGGGTAAAGAGCGTTTGCGCGATTATTTATTTTCCTATGGAATAAAAGATAAGACAGGAATCGATTTGCCAAACGAAACGAGCGGATTGGTCAGTAATTTAAATAGTCCGCGAGAAATTGAATATGCCAATGCGGCTTTTGGTCAAGGGATCGCTCTTACTCCAGTTGGGTTGATACGGGCTTTGGCCTCGCTTTCAAATGGCGGGAACTTGGTCGTGCCCCATCTTGTTAAAGAAATAAAATATGATGACGGCAGTTCTAAAAAAATATCATATCCGACCACGCGTGCTAAAATCACAACGAAAACAGGGGAAGAGATAACTCGAATGCTTGTGGAGGTTATGGACAAAGCAATCAAGGGGGGTTCGGCAAAATTAGATCATTTTAGCGTGGCTGTAAAAACAGGCACCGCGCAAGTTGCGGATAATACTACTGGAGGATATTATGAAGATAGGCATACGCATTCCTTTGTCGGTTATTTTCCGGCTTACAATCCTCAATTTATAGTTTTTTTGTATGCATTGAATCCAAAAGGTGTGCCTTATGCCGCGACGACTTGGACTGATCCGTTTTTGGATATAACTAAATTTTTATTAAATTATTATGAAGTTCCGCCAGATCGGTGAAAAATCATGAAAACAATCTTTAAAAAAATAATAACTTTTATATTGCGAATAGAATCACGCTTGGTAATCTTTAGATATAAACCAAGAATTATCGCTATCACTGGATCTGTCGGTAAGACTTCCACCAAAGATGCTATTTATGCGGTCATTTCAAATATTTCTCATGTTCGCAAAAGC
This sequence comes from uncultured Candidatus Saccharibacteria bacterium, assembly GCA_964365245.1. Classification (GTDB taxonomy): domain Bacteria; phylum Patescibacteriota; class Minisyncoccia; order Phycocordibacterales; family UBA9973; genus UBA9973. Next base: position 3,994 of record CAYIOX010000004.1, on the reverse strand, counting down.
GAGAAAAGTTACAATAGTGAAATAGGTTTGCCACTGGCTGTTTTAGGCATTCCAAATGGGTGGAATAATCCTTTGATTTGGTTTTTAAATATTTTTAAAGGTCTGTGGTTTTTTCTAGATCCGTTTGGTTCTAAAAAATATCCAAAATGGCTTGTTCTTGAAGTGGGTGTGGGTCATCCGGGCGATATGCGTCAGACTGCTTCTTGGCTCAAGACTGATGTGGTCATCATTACGGCAATAGGAGAAACTCCGGCTCATATAGAGTTTTTTAATTCACGCAAGAATCTCATAGAAGAGAAAAGCAAACTCATCAAAACTCTCAAAAAAGACGGTCTTTTGATATTAAATGCCGATGATGAAGATGTGTTGCAAATGAAGGCTAAAACCAAGAGTCTCACTATTACTTTTGGATTCAAGGAAGGCGCCGATGTTTTGGGTTCTCAAGACAATATTTTTTATAATGAGAAAGACGAGCCGGCAGGTGTGATTTTTAGAGTAGACGAAGGGGGAGACAGTTTGCCTGTGGTTATTGAAAAAGTGTTTGGTAGAAATCATGTTTATGCGTCTTTGGCGTCTATCGCCCTCTCTTTGGGATTGAAATTTAATATTATTAGCGCCATTGACGCGCTAAAAAATTATGATGTTCCGCCGGGACGCATGAGATTATTGCAAGGGATTAATGATTCTTTGATTATTGATGATACTTACAATTCTTCTCCGACTGCTTGTCAGTCCGCGCTTAAAACTTTAGGAGAAATAAAAAATAGAACTAGAAAAATTGCTGTCTTGGGAGATATGTTGGAGTTGGGAAAACACACTATTGATGCTCATAAAAATATTGGAAAGAACGCTAAGGAAAATTGTGACGCGCTTATTGTCGTGGGGCCGAGAGCTCAGTTGATCAAAGAAGGGGCGCTAGAAGCTGGAATGAGCAAGGAGATTATTTTTGATTTTTTAAATTCTTTGCAGGCTGGTGAATTTTTAAAAACTTTTGTGGAGAATGGAGATTTGGTTCTTGTGAAAGGTTCTCAAGGTGTGCGTATGGAGCGCGCGGTAGAGGCCATACTTTTAGACAAAGAAAATAAAGAAAAATTATTGGTTCGTCAGGACGATGAATGGCTGAAGAAGAAATGACGTTGCGTTTACGGTATTGTGTGATATAGTGGGGCTTGTGGTTCCGTTGTTTGTTGCGGTTGGGTCGCTTGGCTGTTTTTCTTTGGTGTTTCAGTTCTCCTCCTGCCACCAAAGCGTTATCAGTCGAGCGACCCGACCCTTGATCTTTTCAGATTTCAATTTTAGGCACAGATGATATTTCTCACGCACTTGTTGTTTTCGATACATCTTGATACCTTTCCCTTCTCTTTTGCTTACTATGTCATCATGTCACCAACGAGCAGTTTGTGCCTGCCCCATCTCACAAGAGCCCCCACACCTATTTTAGGCGGGGCTTTTTCGTTTTTGTATATTATGCCTTTTATATTTCTCCAATAAATTTTAAAATCCAAGATTCCACTTTGCGTATTATGGGGTGCAATTTTGGATAACGTTTTGCATGTTTGTTTATAAAAAGGCGGACTTCAGGAATACAAAGTGACACAAGCATTAAACCTAGAACCAAAAATAAGATTCCTTGTAGAAATGGCAGCACGAGTCCGAGGAATCCAAGTATTATAAAAATAATTCCAATAGTTAAAACCAAAACTTTTTTTATATTTTTTCGCATACAGAGAGTATAACTTTTATTTTTTATTTAACCAAACAAAATAATTAAAACTTGTTTTCGGACGTCTTTCTTCGGACGTCCAAAGCTTGACGTGCTACACCTCGTTTGACGCGGTGACCCATTGTATTGCAAATTGGAACTTGATTCTTTATCAGATAAAGCAGTTTTCAAGTATTTATAGAATCTCACTCTAATTTTCTGTACGAAACCGATACCGAGACATTTGTTCTGTAAACTCTTCAGGATCTTGGGGAAATTTAATAGCACCTTTAACATTATCAAAGCCCCTCTGCGGATCAGGCTGCAGAATTCCTCCGGATCCGAGCAGGTCAGTATAACTTGTAACTCTTCCTCTCAATATTTCTTTACCTGTTTTAGCATCAAAAACTGTTACATTTTTCCCTTCGTGTTTAAGAGAATCAGCTTGAGTCAACCATGCCTCAGGAGGGTTATTTTCGTGAGAGGTATTACTACCAGCTGCTCTTCCTAATTCTTTTTCCATTTTGTTCATATTTGTATTATATCAAAAAGAGGAAATTGTTCAAAAGTTCCAAATTACAAAAATATCTCCGTGGGTTAAGGAAAAATATGTTTATCAAATAAAGCTCAAAAAATTTGTGACCCTACGCGGAATCGAACCGCGATTTAAGCCTTGAGAAGGCTCTGTCCTAACCGTTAGACGATAGGGCCAATAAAAACCTCAGACCTATCGTTCTGAATATGTCGTAGGGTGATAGGACCAATAGAAAAAATATAGCATTTTTGGCAAAAAATTGAAAATTTTATTTTTTCTTAGTTCTCAAGTATTCCACTAAAAATTTAGCATATGGAAGACGGGCTTTGTGGTAGTGCATTGAACTAAAGCTATCAGCTCCTCCACTGAAATCAAATCTTTGATAGCTAGAGTCTATTGTATTTTTATCAGGAATAAAAATATAGTGTCCAGGATCTAACATTTGTTCTCTTCTTATCATTTCTGCCGCAATCAAGGCAGTTTTTACTAAATAGAGATCGGGGGCTTTTGAACCCGAACCACGTCGTCCAGTCAGTTCATTTTCTACTGATCTTTCTGATTGGTTAAATATGTCAAACATTCTGGCACGATTACTATTTATTAATTCTACGCGGAATTTTTTTTCAGGATTTAATTTTTCTTGCAACAACCTTTTCAATCTTTCTTCTGATAAAAATCTTTCAGCAAAGGTTCTTACTTCTTCCTGTAATTTGTTTAATCTTGTTTTGTCAAAACTAATTATTTGTTCATCATTGTTATTTGCTGAATCTTTTAGCTTTGCAAGCATGTTGATGATACCGGCAGGAACTGAGAAATATGCATAAGCCTTTGGATTTTTATTTTGTTTTTGAGAAACTCTCGTCCATTCTCCAGAATAAAACCAGTTCTCGAAGTATTTGATTGTAAAATTGATTAATTCTATATCATTTGAAGTAAGCGCTATGTTAGATAAATCTTCATATCTTTCAAAAATTGCAACAATTTCTGAAAGTGGCAACGGATCTTTTGTTCGTGGACCCAACGTGTCAAAAAGTTGCTCTCTTTGTCTGGGATTTGTCAAAGAGCCCTTAAGTAAAGCAAGCACTCCGGCATCAGATTCTGAAAACAAAGAGCCATCCAAAACTTGTTTAGCTTTTTTAAAACCTGTTTCTTTTACAGTTTTTAAAAGGATTGTTGGGCTTTCAAATTTTAATTTCATAAATTGAATTATATCAGAAAGATAAAAATTATAGTCTAAACTAATTTCTTTAACTCTTCTTGGTATTTTTGCATTATTTGCATTGATGCGGTTTGTTGGTCTGCGCCGGCATCCATTTTTGCTTTTATTTCTTCCGCAATTTTTTTAAAAAGCTCAGGATTTTTTTCCATCATGGTTATGAGCATATCTATTTGAGCTTCTGGCACGCCTTGGGTGCGGAGCATTTTTTTAAGTAAAAAGTTTTTAAACATCCTTTTATATTACTGAAATATTACAGCAATGCAAGTTATTCTTCTAGTTTTGGTTTTTCAATTTCCAATAATGAAAGTTCTGGTGAAGAGCCCGCTATGCGAAGCACATCTTTATCTATTTTTTTTAACTCTTTATTGGAGGCATTATAATGATTTACCACTGTGCCCAAAGCATTTCCAAGTTTATTATGATATTCATCATAAGATTTTAAATGTTTGCCTAAATCTTCCACTTTTTTGATTATTTCTTTCGCCGATTCTTCTATTTTGAGGGCTTTAAGTCCTTGCAAAACAGTTTGCAAATATGC
>CAYIOX010000003.1:0-27874 GCA_964365245.1 uncultured Candidatus Saccharibacteria bacterium | reverse complement strand
TATCTATGGACATCGCGAACAAATTCAAAACGAGGATCCCCCGCCTTGCCTTTGTCTTTCATGCGCTCATCGAGCATGCGAAGATCCGATATTTTCTCGGCAGTTCCAAGGAGCTCGCCATACCCATTACTTGCAATCAAATCGGCTACACGAGTTATCCTCGTATCATTCCGATCGATAACATATGGAAACGGTTCGATCGATCGTGGAATACCGGTGACCCAGAATGGGTGCCCAGGGAACAACTTAGAGAGCTCGGCCTCTTCATCAGAGCCGAGACTTTTACCAAACTCCAAAGACATTCCCATGTCATTGAGAGACTTGAGCGCCTGCTCGTAACTAATACGAGGGTAAGGTGTAATAAGTCCATCGGTGCAAATAGTTTTACCTAAGACCGACTGAATCTTTGATCCTTGTTCTTCTTGACACTTTTTAGCAAGGTGGCTGACAATGCTCTCGACTGATCCAATGATCTCGTCTAAATTACACCACGCAACCTCTGCCTTAATGTGCCAATACTCCATCAAATGCCGCTTACTTCGACCCTCTTCTCCACGGAAGCTCGGACCAATGTTATAAACTCTCTCGAAAGCATGGACTGCGGACTCGAGATAATAGCCAACACATTGAGTAAGGAACACTTTTTCATCGTGTACGTTAATGGACATTGCTGTTCCATCTTCGTATAAAGGCACAGGAGTCAAGATTGGTGCATCAACAGAAGTGTAGCGGTTTTCATGAAACCACGTCCTCATATTGTACATCAAGCAATCGCGGAACTGCAGAATCGCCATGACTTTCGGGTTACGAAGATACATATGTCGATTCTTGAGTAAATGCGGAATCATGGAATCATCAAAGATGTCGATCGGCCCTCTCGGGTGAGGAGAAAAATCTTTTGTGACACCCCCGACGAGAACGATATCTCGAGCAACAATTTCTCGCTGCCGATTTGTCGTACAGGTCACGCGACCCTTCACAGTAATTCCTGATTCAACCGGCCATCGTTTAACAACTTGAAACACTTCAAGCGACACATCGCTTTCAGTGATAACTACCTGAATTGTCCCAGTGCTGTCGCAGACGTCAAGGAAAATGACTTCCTTTTGACACCGCTTGGCACTAATCCAGCCACACAATTCAACCTCGATCTCACACCCATTTGACTGGAGGAGATCAATTACGAATAATTCTTTCATCGTCTTTTCCTTTCAATGGATGTTTGGGTTTATTGAAAACAGACAAAAACAAGCACTGATACTTGTATTGAGTTTTCAAAGAGTTACATGTATTCTCTAGCAGTTTTTTTTGTTTTTGTCAAGTAGATATCTTACAGGCTCTAGTTTATTTGATTTCGATATTAGCTCGTGATGGAATCTCTTTTTTGACCAAAAAACTCTATATGCATTTGCCGACTCTTTTGAAGAAATGATCCTGTACATATTATCTATTATTTCAATGGCACAACAATTATCTAATGCAATCGCCACCACCGAAGTTTTCAGCATCATTTTTTTTAGTTCTGGTTTTCTATATTTCTCAAAATCATAATGAGGACATAAAAGTGCTGGAATAAAATTTAATCCTGAAACCTTTATTAGTGAAGCTCTAGGATTTTTCATTTTTCGAGAATCAGAGTTTCCATATTTGAACCAACAGATTGCGCCCGCGCTTAATCCAGAAAGTACAATTCCTTTTTTATATGCTTTTTTTAATATATTATCTACATTAAATTTCTTCCAAATTTTAATCATTTTGAAAGTATTTCCACCACCAACATAGATAATATCAGCAGACAAAATTTTATTTTTTATTTGTTTTTTAGAAAGTTTTGATTTTGCAAGATACAAGACATCTGTTTTACACCCCAGTTTTTTACCAAAATATTTTTCCACAGTCGCAAAATATGATTCTGAATCTCCACTTGCAGTAGGGATAAAAAGTAAAATTGGACTTTTTTTATTTGTTAGTTTTATTATTTCCTTATCAATTTTAGTTGTTTCAATAGTAAAGCCAGGTCTTCCAATTTCACCACCACCGATTGCGACAATTTTTTTCATATTACTTGATATTATCAGGTATACTTATTTTTTCAAGTTAGGGTTAGGGTTGTAAAAATAATCTTTTATGGTAAGATATATCAATCTTATATTATTGATTATTGACTCTTTTTATATAATGATAACACGAGAATACAGGCCGAAAACACTGAAAGAAATTGAAGTAAAAAAAATATTAAAACAAAAACATATAAATTTTGTTGACGCTTTTTTATATCAAGTAAAAGAACTCTTTTTGATAAAAAATCCAAAATATACTGGACCTCAAAAAGAAAAAGCATATAAAACTAAAGAATATAAAGATTTTTTTAAAAAAATAGAAAATCAGTATGTATATATATACTACCCATGGAATTTTTCTATTATAAAAACAGTAAAAAAAGAAAATTTTTTAGAATTAAAAACCAATAGAAATAGAGATTTAATTACAAAAGATGAGCAAGAAAAACTACGAAATGTTAAAGTAGCAGTTTTTGGCATGAGCGTTGGGAGTAATATATCGCTTGTTCTTACACAGGCTGGCATATCTAATGATATTGTTATTGGTGATTTTGACAAACTTGATACTACAAATTTAAATAGAATTATTGCTGGAGTGCATCAAATTGGACTTAATAAAACAATTATAGCGGCAAGGAAAATTTATGAAGATAATCCTTTTGCCAAAGTGACTGTTTTATTAAAAGGCGCTTCAAAAGAAAACATTGAAAAATTTCTTAAGAAAAGAAAAATTGATATTATGATTGAGGAAGTAGACAATCTTCCTTTTAAAATACATTCAAGAGAGCTTGCATTAAAGTATAAAGTGCCAGTTATAATGATAACTGACAATGGTGATGGGGTAAATCTTCATGTAGAACGATATGATTTGGGATATAAAAAAATCTTTAACAAAGAACAGTCATATTGGAAAAATATTTTATCTGAACCCTTAAGTATGGAACTAATGGGAAAAGTTATAATGGAAGATATATTGGATGGCGTAAAAAATATTGACCCAAAGATGTTAAAATCAGTTGAAAAAACATTTAAAAAAGAATTAGTGTCATGGTCTCAACTCGGCTCCGCTGCTATTTTGGGTGGAGTGGTTGCAACTGTTATGTTGAAGAAGATTATAAATAAAGAAAGTAACGAAAAATATTTGTCAAAAAAGATATTTGTTTTATGAATATACTAGAAAAGAAGAAAATTAAAAATTTACATGAATTTGATAATCACCATCTTGTCATTCGTCTTGATGACCCAAAAGTGGGATTGAAAAGTTTTGTAGCTTTTCATAAAAACTTAAAAATATTGCCTTCTTTTGGTGCAACTCGTTTTTGGAAATATAAATCTAAAACAGAAGCTATTAGAGATGCTCTAAGGTTATCAAAATTGATGTCTTATAAGAGCGCATTGGCTGGTCTTAAATATGGAGGGGCAAAAGCTACAATAATACAAAATAATAAATTTCCAAAAGCAAAAATTTTAGAAGCATATGCAGAAAAATTAAACGGACTCCATGGTAAATTTATAACAGGCACCGATGTTGGATTGGATTTAAAAGACTTGAGAAAAATGAGAAAAAAAAGTAAATATCTTGTTGGATTAAAATCAAATCCAGAAAAATATACAGCAGTTGGTTTGTTTTTTGCTGTTGAAACAATTTGTAGAAAAATGTGTATAAATAATAATTTAAAAGATTTAACATTCTCCATACAAGGTGTTGGTAAAGTTGGACATAAATTTCTGAGAATTATTTATAACAAAGTGAGTAAAATTTATATATCCGATACAGACAACAAAAGGTTGAAATTTATACACAAACTTTTTCCAAAGACGATAATTATAAAACCAAATAAGATTCAAAAACAAAATGTTGATGTCTATATGCCGTGCGCATTATCTCACGCGTTAAATAAGCAAACTGTTAAGGAACTTAATTGTAGGGCTATTATTGGTTCTGCAAATAATCAACTAAAAAGTAAAGATATAGCAGATGAAATATATAGAAGGGGTATATTTTATGCTCCAGACTATGTAGTAAATGCTGGGGGATTGATAAGTGTTGTTGATGAATACGAAAATAAAAATTTTAACGCAAGAAGAATAGAAAAGAAGGTTAAAATAATAAAGAAAACTCTGGAAGAAATAATTAGAAGAACTATAAAAGAAAAAAGATCACCCGCAAGAGTAGCGGATGAAATGGCAGAAAAAATTATAAGTAAGATGAAGTAAAAAAATGAAACCCGCATCTTGGTATTTAAAAGAATTAAAAAAAAGATCTGCTTCATACTGGGAAAAAAGGGGTGAAAGTTTTGCCTTACAATATTTTTATGAAATATCTAAACAAGTTCCGGCGTATAAGAAATTTCTAAAAAGTAAAAGAAAAAATCACACAAAAATAAAGAATATATCACATTTTAAAAATATACCATTAATAGATAAAATAAATTATTTAAAAAAATATCCGTATGAAAATCTTTTTATAGGTGGAAAATTTGCAAGCAAACATTGGATTATATCATCTACTTCTGGATCTACTGGAGAACCATTTTATTTCCCTCGTAAAGATAGACAAGATCTGCAATATGCTCTAATCGCCGAGCTGTACTTACTTACTAATTTTCAAATAGATAAGAAAACAACACTTTATATTAATTGTTTTGCAATGGGTGTATGGATTGGAGGACTCTTTACTTATCAAGCTATAAAACACGTAGTATCAGATAATAAATATAAACTAAGTATTATTAATCCAGGAATTAATAGGGAAGAAATATTAAAGATTGTTAAAAAACTTGGATATTATTTTGATCAAATAATTATAGGTGGATATCCTCCTTTTATTAAAAATATTATAGATTATGGCAATGAAAATAATATAAATTGGAAGAAACGATCAATAAAATTTATATTTTCTGCTGAGGGTTTTAGTGAAGATTTTAGAGATTATATAATATCTAATACAGGATTGAAAAATCCATATACAGACACACTTAATCATTATGGAACAGTTGATTTAGGTACTATGTCTTACGAGACACCGATATCAATACTTTTACGTAGATTGGCTCTTAAAAATAAAGAAATCTATAGATCACTTTTTGGAAATATACACAAGTTGCCAACACTTACACAATATATTCCAGAGCTTTTTTATTTTGAAGAAATAAATGGTCGTCTTATTTGTACCGCAGAAGGTGGACTACCATTAATTAGATATGATTTAAAAGACAATGGAGGAATTCATAGCTTTAATAAAGTATTGGAAATTTGCAAACAGCACAATGTTGATTTAATGTTTGAAGCCAAAAAGGCTAATATTGCTAAAACTGTTTGGAAAATACCCTTCGTGTATTTATATGAACGATCGGATATGTCTGTAACTTTTTATGGAGCAAATATTTATCCTGAAACAATTATAAAAGTTCTTGAAGATAATAATTTTCGTAAAATAGTTACAGGTAAATGTTCTTTAGAAACAAAGTATACAAAAAAACAAAGTCAAATTTTAATAATACACATAGAATTAAAAAATAAGATACATAAAACAAAGACATTAAAAAATAAATTGAAAAGTTCAATTATCAAAATCCTAATAAAAGAAAATTCCGAATACAGAAATAATTATAAACAACTGGGGAAAATGGGAATACCAAAAATATTACTTTGGGATCAAGGAAGCAAAGAGCACTTTGATTTAAATGGAAAACAAAGGTGGGTAAAAAAGTGAAATATCAAAATTTATTGTTTTATATTAAATAATTATTATATTAAATTTGGTTGAATGGAAGAAAACCTAAAAAAAATTATAAATATTGCGATACTTGCTCCGTCTGGAGATAATAGTCAGCCATGGAAATTTGTAATAAAAAAAAATGCTATCTGGGTTTATAACGCACCCGAGAAAGATACTTCTTTGTATAACTTTAATATGTATGCTTCTATGGTTGCCATAGGAGCATTACTTGAAAATATAAAAATAACAGCAACTCATTTTAATTATTCCGTTGAGATTAAGATAAATGAAAATTTGTTTCAAGATCATGTTGCTACGTGTATTTTTAATGGAAATGAAACAAAAGAAGACGAACTATTTAAATATATAAAAAAAAGAGTGACAAACAGAAAGGTTTATAAAAATAATAAATTAAACAAAGAACTAATAAATAAATTATTAGACCTAAATTGTGAATATTCTAAAAATCTTGGAATAAAAGTAATAACAGAAGATAATTTAATAAAAAAACTAGCGAATGCTTCTAGTGTTAATGAACAAATAGTTTTAGAAAACAAAAAACTTCATTCTTTTTTGTTTGGACATATTACTTGGACAGAAGAAGAAGATAGTAAGAAAAAAGGTTTTTATATAAAAACCCTTGAACTTAAAAGACCCCAAAGGTTAGTTTTTAAAATTTTAAGCTCATGGAAAATTAATAATTTTTTAAATAAATTAGGCATTTCTAAATTTATAGCAAAAGATAATGCAAGACTCTATTCAAAATCGGGAGCAATGTTAGCAATAACAACAAATATTTTAAACAGAGACGCATTTTTAAAGACTGGAATGTTAATGCAAAAAATTTGGCTTATTGCAACACAACATAATATATATTTACAACCACTTACTGGAATAATATTTTTAAATCATCGTATAAATAACAATAATAATAAAGAAGAGTTCAGTGATAGACATATAAATCTTATAAAAAAATCTTATAAAAAAATGGAAGAAATAATAATAGAAAACGGGCGATTTATTACAACTATGTTTAGATTAGGATATGCTGACAAACCAAGCACATACACTAAAAGACAAGAAGCATACATAGAATTAGAAAGATGATATAATGGATAATATGCCACTTGGTTTTTTTAGTTTAAATAATTTAGATTTATTAACGGTTGGTGTTTTTGTTGCAGCAATCTGCGTTTTGGGATTTGTTGTCTATTTTAATAATAAAAAAAGCACAACGAATAAAACATTCTTTTTGTTTGCACTAATAACAGCATTGTGGGGTTTAGTAAATTATTTTAGTTATCAATTTATCAATCCCCATATCTTATTATGGTTATTTAGATTTATAATGTTTTTTGCAGTATTGCAAGCTTTTTTCTTATATCGTTTTTTGACTGTATTTCCAAAAGAAAACTATACTTTTTCGTCAAAATATAAATATTTTTTAATTCCAATAGTTATATTAACCGCTCTTTTGACGCTTACCCCGTATGTTTTTTCAGATATTCTTGGAATTCCATTGATTGGGAAAGTTGCAGAGGTTGAAAAAGGACCAGGGCTTATAATTTTTGCATTAATCTCAGTAGGACTGGTTGTAAAAGCTTTTCATGTTCTTATTTTAAAAATTAAAAACAATAGAAACAAAACAGAAAGAAAAATTCTTATTACCATTTTGACAGGACTTATTGCAATGTTTGTTTTAATTATAATTTTTAATTTCATTTTTGCTACTGTTTTCTCAAATCCAAAATTTACTCCATTTGGGGTTCTTTTTACTTTTCCATTTATAGCATTTACTACTTATGCAATTTTTAAACAAAAATTATTTAGTATAAAAGTTGTATCAACTGCAACGTTTGTTTTTCTTTTAACGATTATTCTTTTCCTTGAAATAATCTTTGCAGATTCACTTACTCTTATTCTTTTTAGGAGTAGTGTATTCTTTTTAGTTCTTGTTTTTGGAATAAATTTAATACGTAGTGTTGTGAAAGAAGTGGAACAAAAAGAAAAATTAGCGAAACTCAATTTAGATCTTAATGCTGTCATCAAACAAAGAGAATCTTTGGTTCACCTCGTTACGCACAAAGTCAAAGGTTCTTTTACTCGCACTAAATATCTTTTTGCCGGGATGTTGGACGGCACTTTTGGCGAGGTGTCTCCAGAGATAAGAAGGAGGGCAAAGCAAGGTCTGGAATTTGACAATGGAGGTATACAGACTGTTGATCTGGTTTTGGAAGCCTCCAATCTAACTAGCGGATCAGTCAGATATGACATTAAGACGATTGATTTGAAAGATATAGTGCAAAAAATGTTTGAAGAGAAAAAAATTCCAGCTGAGACAAAGGGGCTTAAGTTGGAATTGGAAATAAAAAACGGTCAAGATAGCGCGTATAATATTCTCGGCGACTCTAATTGGATCAAAGAAGCGATCAATAATTTGATTGAGAATTCTATTCGATACACCAAAGAAGGAAAAATCGTCGTTGGGTTGGAAAAGAAAGATGGAAAAATACTATTTTCTGTTAAAGATACCGGCATAGGCATTACCGACGAAGACAAGAAGAGTTTATTCACCGAAGGCGGACGGGGGCAAAATTCTATCAAGATGAATGTTGATAGCACAGGCTATGGTCTTTTTTCGGTAAAATTGATCATAGAGGCGCACAAAGGCAAAGTCTGGGCAGAGTCGGAAGGCGAGGGTAAAGGATCCACTTTTATTTTTGAATTGCCTGCTACGCAAGGATGATCTCACTTTATTCTTGCGTTTGGAATGTCATGATTGTTTCACCGCTATTATAGATGCTGTCATAAGCAATTATTTTTAATTCATTTTGCGTCTGCAGATCTTCTAAATCTTTGGGAATAAAAGAAAAATCAAAAGGAGCGTTGGAAGTTCCCATATATGTGTCGTTTACAAAAATGTCTGCTTTTAAAAGCGGATAAGGGCCCAAACTTCTAATCTTTATGTTTATTCTTTGGTTGAGCGAGTAAATGCTACGGCCATTAGGTTCTATTATTGAAATAATCGGTTTTGAAGAATCAGTATGCACGTCGTCTGTTGCGATTGGTTTATCGTTTATTGTTGTTATGGGATATTTTGTTTTATTTTTACCCCACCAGTCTTGGATGGGTATTTCCCAATGATTAAACTGCGAATCATTTTGCGGATTTGTCGGTGGTGTTCCCGAGATGTCATTTTTATCCACCCAATAAAGAATTGAATGGACATTTGTTATGATTTTTTCTTCTCTGGTTTCCTTTGGCGTGTTTGAACTTGCTAATTTTCCTGAAATTTTGTCTATAAAAAAGTTCTCATTCCCTTGCCAAAATCCTCGGAGAGCCGGTTTTACAGTCGCTGGGTCGGTATCCAAATTTGGTTTTTCGAATTTTTCATCAGGTAAAATTTTTAATGCTTCATTTATAAACTTATTCCAGATTGGTCCCGCTACGGCCGCGCCTCCCTTTTTCATTGGAGTATTGTCATTGTTGCCAGCCCAGACGCCCACAGCGACAGATGGCGTGTATCCGACAGTCCAAGCGTCTTTGTTGTTGTTCGTGGTTCCAGTTTTTACAGCCACATCGCGTCCGGGTATATAGAGGGCTGAGCGCGCGCCAAAAGTCGGAATGCGCGCTTTTTCGTCTGATAAAATGTTTGAGATGGTCAGGGCTGTGTTTTTTGGCAAGACCTCTTGGGTGTTGATTTTAAACTCTTCTAAAATTTTTCCACTCCTATCTTCCACTTTCAGAATTCCAGTATAAGGGTTTCTCATGCCGTTGTTTGCAAAAACCCCATAAGCCGATGTCATATCTAAAAGAGACACTTCTCCGCCTCCGATGACTAGGGTGAGTCCGTATCGTCCAATGTCGGTCAAGGTGTTGATGCCCATGTCTTCCGCTGTTTTTAATGAAGCGCTGGTTCCAGCCAGATAAAAAAGTTTTATAGCTACCAAGTTGATTGATTGCGCCAAAGCGTCTCGCAGGGACATCGGCCCGCGGAATTTTCCATCATAGTTGTCTGGCATATAACAATCTTTTTGATTGTGTCCGGGCAACGCTTTGCCATAAGCGTCGCAGGTCGTTTGAAATTCTGTGGGCAAATCAAACAGCGTGGTGTCGGGTGTAAAGCCTTTGTTGAAGGCCGTGGCGTAGATAAAAGGCTTAAAAGAAGATCCTGGTTGTCTGGAGGCTGTGGCCACATTAAAATTTCCATCTATTGTTTGATCAAAATAGTCTCTAGAGCCCACCATTGTTAAAATTTGTCCTGTTTTTGGATCTATTGCCACCAAACTGGAGTTTTTTCCATCCCAATCTTTTTCATTTTTCAACGCTCCTTCTTTTACAATTTGTTCTCCTTTTGTTTGCAGATCATAGTCTAGGGTTGTGGTGACTTTGAGTCCGCCTTTTTCTATCATTTCATTCCCATATTTTTGTTCAAGATAGTCTTTTATAAAAAAAACAAAGTGCGGAGCCTTGATTCCAGTTGTTTCTTGCGGAACGAAAGTGACTGTCTCCTTTTTTACTTTATCGTATTCTTCTTTATTTATAAAATTCAGCTCCAACATTCGAGAGAGAACTAAATTTTTCCTAGCTTCTAATTTGTCTTTGTTTTTCCCATAGGGCGACAGTGTGGTCGGTGATTGCGGTATGGACGCGAGATAAGCCGCTTCGGCCAGCGTCAGGTCGAGCGCGTTTTTGTCAAAATAAGTCTTGCTTGCTTCTTCGATGCCATAGACAGCCCCGCCATAAGGAGCTTCGTTGAGATAATATTCCAGAATTTTTTCTTTGGGTATGGAATTGTCTATCTTGATTGCCAATATCCACTCTTTTATTTTTCTAGTGTAACTTTTTTCTTGCGTTAAAAGAGTGTTTTTTACCAATTGCTGAGTGATGGTCGAACCACCACCGCCTATCCCGACATGAAACAAGTTTGAAAGCATTGCGCGAACAATAGAAGTTATTCGTATTCCGCCATGGTTGTAAAATTCTGAATCTTCGATGGCCACCGTGGCATTTTTGATATTTACTCCCATGAGATCTCCGGATATATCTGTTCTCTTGGTGTCTCGATGGATGTCGTAAAGCATAATTTTTCCTGTCCTGTCGTATATCTTTATGGAGTTTTCAATTTTTCTATCATCAAAAGAATGAAAATCCGGAATTTTCAAAGAAGAAAGCCAAATAACCATCATTCCAGTCATTAAAATAAAAATACTGGCGACTAATAATATTATGTTTTTCCAAAACTTTTTATTTTTCCACAATTTCTCCATAATTTTAATTATACCAGAAAATGTCTGTCCCGTAGGAATTTTGCAAATTTCTTTTGAGATGTTGTTATCCGAGCATGAAAGTGATAACAGACGAGAAAAAAATTGACGAAGTTCTGTTGAAAAATCAAAGTTATCCACATATTCTATTGCCAACCATTTTATATTTTGTTACAAAATAGTCATTAATAGGTCGCTTAAAAAAATATCAATTTTTTTATATGAGTTATGATGAAGATGAAGAAATAGAAACTGGTTTTAAGGTGGGCGCTGATGACGATGAACCGCTCGAATTGCCGGAAGAGATCAATGATTTTGGACTAGACGAAGAAGACCCTGACAAGGATAGATAAACTAAAATTTGGTGTGTGCCAAGGCGGTCAAAGCTATAGCTATAGCGTCCATTTCATCGTCTGATGTTTTGTTTTTTTCTATGTCTACCAGTATTTTGAGCATTTTCATCATCTGTTCTTTGTTCGCTCTCCCATAGCCCGTTGTGGCTATTTTTATTTGTGGCGGAGAAGCTTCAAAGATGCGAAGTTTCGCTTGCGCTCCCTCGTAGATCGCGACTCCTCGCGCTTCTGCGACACGCATCACTGTCTTTTGGTTGGTATTTAAAAATAAAGTTTCAATCGCCAGGACTTCTGGTTGATATTCTTTTATTACTCTTCTCACTTCTTCGCCAATCAGTTTTAATCTTTCAGAAAATTCTAATTTGGCGGAAGTTTTGAAACATTCTGAGAAAACCACACTCTCCCTTGTCCCGCCATAGCTCATCGAGTCTGAGACTCTCAGAGTTGAACGACCTTGTGCGGAGGCGGATTTTTTGTCCCTTTCAAGTATTGCTATTCCCAATCTTTCAAACCCTGGATCTATGCCTAAAATGCGTGTCATGTAAATATACTAACATTTTTTACAATGATATAATGTGCGCAGACATGGTTCTTGGGTGTTGGGGCTAGACCACAGTATGAGTTGATAGGGGATGTCTCTCGCTCTTCCATGTTTAAAAGAGTGGGGGTGGTAAGCCGGGAAGGGAGAAGAGGCCCTTCCCGGCAATTTATTTAAATCGCTCAGTTATCCACTTTACCCTATTGACCTATATTTTTTGAGGTTTAGTATTGATAGTGAAAGGTTAGAGGTTGTTTGACAAACATACGCCAAAACGTTTTGGCACACTCTGTGTGTGATTGTGTGCGGACTAGTTTCCGTATGCACGTATAAGTTTGTTTAAACAGCCGAAAACGCAATGATGAAGATGAAAAAATTGATACTAGGCATTGCCATGGCTATCGCCGTGGGTCTTGGTGCCTTGATTACAAGCGCGAATGCGGATCCGCCGGCCAACATAGGAGGAACGCAATATGATCCGGTGGCCATCGTCACTCCGATTATTCCCGACGCTACGACGGCCTTCTTGGACACCGGCCCGATCATCACGCCAGTGAACATGGACGCGACCATCATCGCCACGGCCAACTCAGATCAGACGGCCACAGCGATGCAGATCACTGTCAACGCGCTTGTTGACGGATACAATCTCGCCACGGTTATCACCGAAGCGGAAATGACACGCCATACCGGTCACGCACAGATTACAGCCGGCTTTGTGGGTACCACTTTGACCATCGCCAACGAACTGGATACGATGAAAGGCGCCCTTGTGGCGCCGGAACTCACCGGGCACAGTATTGCCATGGTTCAAAGTGTCGCCCTTAGCATCTAACCTGGGCGATTGTTGGTCGGTAAACCTGCCAGCTAACCAGTCTGGCAACATCTCGTCTCTACGGGATCGAGGAGGTGAATTAGATACTGGTTTGCTTACTGGGCTGGGGGTCTTTCTTGACCGAGGAAGACCCCCAGCAATCTTAGAAGCCCAAAAGGCTCATCTCGATGAGAGAGTCTGCGGGCTTTTTCATTTGCCTTTTTTATAAATTCCCCTCTTGAGGGGTGCTCCGATTTTGGTCGGAGTGGGGTGGAAAATTTATCCACCTTCCCCTAAAGGGTACTCCTCAAGAGGAGAGTGGAAAATCTAGATGTTCATATGCTTTCTTTGTGGCGATACGACCGCGAGCTGTGCGTTCTAGGAGACCGAGTTGGATTAGATATGGCTCCACGACTTCTTCCAATGTTGCCTCTTCTTCAGACATTGCCGCCGCCATCGTTTTGAGTCCCACAGGTCCGCCTTTGAATTTTTCAATTAATATCTCCAAAAATTTTCTATCGGAGGAGTTTAATCCAATGTCATCGATGGCGAGCATATTGAGAGCGTCTTTTACTATTTTTTGATCAAGATTCTTTTTGTCATTTTTTTTACTAACTTGGGCAAAATCGCGGGCTCTTTTTAAAAAGTAATTTGCGGTGCGAGGAGTAAACCTGCTTCTCTTCGCGATTTCTCCCAAGGCATCTTCGCTCAAAATAATTTCCAAAAGTTTGCTTGACCTTTCTATTATTTTTGCAATTTCTTCATTTGAATAAAACTCCAGTCTAAAAACGCCACCAGAGAATCTCGAACGGAGGGGGGAGGACACGAGGGCGACTCTGGTGGTGGCGGCGATGAGGGTGAAATGCGGAAGGTCGAGTTGGATGGTTCTAGCAGAAGGGCCCTTGCCTATTATTATGTCCAAAACGCCGGACTCCATAGCAGGATAAAGTATTTCCTCCACCATTTTATTTAATCTGTGTATTTCATCTATAAAGAGGATGTCGCCGGGAGCAAGGTTTGTGAGTATAGACGCCAAATCACCCACTTTTTCTATGGCTGGACCGGAAGTTATCTTCATTTGTCTACCAGTTTCTTTGGCTATGAGGTGCGCGAGAGTGGTCTTGCCTAGTCCTGGAGGTCCGTAAAAAAGTATGTGTTCAGGAATATGTCCGCGCTCCTGCGCCGCTTTCAACAAGATTTTAACGTTGTCTTTTATGTGTTTTTGACCAATATATTCATCCCATTTTGCTGGACGCAAGGTTTGATCTAAAACGACATCTTCAGTTTTGCTTGCCCCGCCTTGGCGTGGGTCTTTTTTCTCACTTGACATTGGTTGTATAATATGCTATACTTGACATGGAGTAAGGTTATCAACACAGTATCAACATAGCTATACACATTATAGCACTTGCTCGTTTTTCTTTGTAGTAAAATAGTTTTAAAGAGAGAAGGCATTAATCTCTAAGCAATCAGCCATCGGTTATACGAATTTGCATAGGACGTTTTGGCAGAAATTTATTTTTGCTGGGGCTATCCTCTAATAATTTGTTACTCTTGGAGCCTAGCTTCAAAAGGATTGTTTAGAGATTAATGCTTTTTTTTATTTATTTTTTGCTTAGAATTTCCGCATATGCGGAAATTCTAAGCATCTGTTTTCGTATGTAGTTCGGAAAATAAGGCGACCGTTCTGCCGAAATCTTTTTCAGCCACGACAAAAATCAATTCTGTGGAAGTGGAAATAAGCTCTTCGATATTTATCCGAGCCCGGGCGGTTATTGATAGGAGGGAAAAGAAAACATTTGGTGTGTTGAATACTTCCGTATTCAATGAAATTCCGATCGCCGCCAGATTGTGGTTTGTGATTTTTGGTTTCATTTCAAAATGTTTCATTATTTTTGTCGCCAAATTTAATGAAGCTATTATGTCCACTTCGTGCGTGCCGATGGTGGCTATGAAAAAATCTTCTCGAGCAACAAATATTTTTTTATGCAGTGTTTCAAATTTTTCTAGAAATTTAGGATTACTCTCGTAAACCATTTCTGATAACGGCAATTTGGTGGTGATGTTTTTTATATGAACTTCTTGAATAAGGGGAGGTTCTTTTTTGAATTCCTTGCGGAGGCGCGAGAGGGAAACGACAAGGCTCGTGATGGTAACTTGTTTTTTTGTCAGTGCCTCTACTTTGGGCTTTATGCGATAGGCATAACTGCTCATATTCATATAGCCATTGGTCAAAGCAAATAGAGCCTCTAATTCTCCGAGCAATATGTCTCGCACTATTGGTTGAATCTTAATCACCTTGATATTTTAACAGATTTTACAAAAAGTCCAAATCTTTATGTGAATGTTAAAAAATTTAACTTTGTCTTTAAATATTGATTTAATTGAAATCAAATGAACATTCATCAATATTGTAACGAGCGAGAGACAGGAAACTCTCGTCCTCCACATGAGTGGAGTTGATTTTTTCCATTGGGGCTAGGTTTTTTGACCGATGCCCCCTTTTTTTAAAAAAACAGAAAATGATTTCCAAAAACAAAAAAAATATATTTACAGGAGAAAAAGCTATTTTTGATTATCTTACCCCGAGCGCCATAGGTCCGACTTCCATCATTGAACTCCCTAGTCGTCTCAATCCATTTTTGAAAGAAGACGTTCATATTTATATAAAGTTAGCCGAAAATGTGCCACTTGCGAATATCAAGTCTCTACCTTCTTGGTATATGCTTGATGCTATTCCTAAAAAAGAATTAAAGAAAATAAAAAATTTAGTGGAATACTCTTCTGGGAATACTGCTATGTCCCTCGCTGTGTTATCACGACATTTTGGTATACCTAATATGCACGTGATTATTACCCCTGATGTGCCGAGAAACAAACAAAACTTTTTAAAACTTCTGGGTGTGGACTTGATTATCTCCGACGGCCCAGCTTGTCCGGATGTTCATGCGAAGGTGGGTGGAGTTTGGGATGCGAAACAGATGGGCAAGAAACCCGGCTGGAAGAATTTAAACCAATATGTGAATATGAACAGCCCAAGAGCTTCAGGAGAAATAATAGGCAAAGAGCTTTGGAATCAACTCGGTAAGAAAATAAATATTTTGTGTGTGAGTTTGGGCACTGGCGCTACTGTTTTTGGCGTAGGGTCATATCTCAAGAAAAAGATTCCAAATCTGTATGTGATAACAACGTCAATAAAAAAAGGGTCTTCAATTCCGGGGCCTCGTGGGGAAGAGGCGGTAAAGAAGCTTTATTTTCCTTGGGAAAAAGTTACTGATTTAGAACTTCCTGTTGCGGAAAAGCCGGCATTTAATATGAGTCTGAAGCTTATTCGTGAGGGCATATTTGTCGGACCTTCCACGGGTATGCAATTAGCCGGAATTTTAGAGACAATTGGAAAATTCAAAAAGGAAAACAGGTTATCAGAACTTCGTAATAAAAATAAACAGATAAATGTCGTGTTGGTGGCATGTGATACAATGTTTCCGTATATAGAAGACTACTTTAATGTATTGGATGATGAATTAAAAATTAAATAAGAATCATGAAAAAATTTTATAAATATCATGGCGCTGGGAATGACTTCATGTTGATCAACAATCTTGATGGACGAATTAGATTATCAAAAGAACAAATTATTTTCTTGTGTGATAGACATAAAGGTGTGGGCGCAGATGGATTGATATTGCTCGAGCCTTCCCAAAAGGCTTACTGTTTTATGAATTATTACAATGCGGATGGGAGTTTAGCAGAGATGTGTGGTAATGGGATTAGATGCACAGCTAAATTCTTTTTAGAACAGACAAAATCTAAACTGAAAGAGTTGTTGATTGAAACGCGGGCTGGGATAAAGAAAGTGGTATGCAATAAGGATGGCCTACCTGCGCAGGCAGGAAGTTTCTCTGTAAATATGGGTGCGCCAGTTTTTCTTCATAAAGATTTTCCAAACAAACCGCTTGTTTTTGATGGTATTTCCTTTGATTTTGTCTCTATGGGCAATCCGCATGCAGTTGGCTTTGTAGAAAATATTTTTGCTACCGATATTTTACAAATCGGTCCAAAAATAGAGCATGATTCTCATTTTCCAAATAGAATAAATGTGGAATTTGTAGAAAAAATTTCTGATGAGCATTTTAAGGTAAGAGTCTGGGAACGCGGTTGTGGGGAGACTTTTGCTTGTGGCACAGGCGCTTGCGCTGTGTATGCAATATTAAAGAAAAAAGAAAAAAGTCTAAAAGAAGTGACACTAGAATTTTCTGGTGGAAACCTATATTTGTCAGAAAATAAAAGTGGAGGAATAATTCTCCGTGGTCCTGCGGAGTATGTATTTAAAGGGGAGATAGAATTGTGAGGTCTTGCCTCACAATTTTCTATTTGGTATTATTATCGTATGTCTATAAGAAAAGTAGAGTTTGTGCAGAGAGAGTTTTATCACATATATAATCGTGGAAACAGCAAACAAAAAATATTTAATCATAAAAGTGATTATGAGCGTTTTATAAATTTGTTATTTTTATCAAATTCTAAAAATAGTTTTAATTTTTTCAATCTTTTAAAGAATGGTCATCTATATAATTTTGAACAAGGGGATGCGCTTGTAGATATTGGCGCCTATTGTCTTATGCCGAATCATTTTCATATCTTAATCACTCCAAAAGAAGAAGGAGGAGTGAGTAAATTTATGCAAAAGCTTACAACAGCCTATGTTATGTATTATAACCAAAAGTACAAGAGAACTGGAGGTTTATTTGAAGGGAAATTTAAGTCTCAACATCTAGCTAATGATCGATATCTGAAATATGTTTTTTCTTATATTCACTTAAACCCGATAAAATTGATAGAACCTAAATGGAAAGAGTTTGGATTGAAGAATAAAAATAAAGCATTAGACTTTTTAGAAGGGTATGCCTTTTCAAGTTTTCTTGATTACAAAAATAATGATAGAGAACAAGGTGCGATTATTAACAGAAAATCATTTCCAGATTATTTTCCCACCCAAAATGATTTTGAGGAAGAAATTTTTGATTGGCTGAGTTACCAAGAAGATGAGTTGTGAGGCAAGACCTCACAACTCACACAACTCATAAAAAGAGCTGTTAATAATTTTGCAGTCGGTATTATTTTACACAACTATTTTATTATTTTCATACTGGAAAGCTTGGTAAGCAAGCATTAGTCCAATAAAAATGCATAATATTCCGGCACCATATATTATATTTGCCATTGTTTGTGTTTGGCCCAGTAGTTTAAGGCTAGACAGTAAATAGTTCCAGTCGTGTATTACATTCTCTCCTCCCAAGAGGGGCAGGTTCATGTAGATTGCATCGGCTACATAGTGTCCAACACTGAAAAAATTAATTGCTAACCAATATAACATAATTGAGATTGAAAAATTTTGACCTGTTCGGAAAAAAGAAAAGGCAAAGATCGCTGGCATGATTAATTGCATAATACTTCCACCAGCTATGGAAATAAATTGACCAAAGATAAAAAATATATAATGACCTGATTCATGAATAATCAGATTTACATTGTCTATAAAATGCCAGCTATCTATACTGAAGAAATAATAAAAACAATAAACAGATGCTAAAATGCTTAATCCTAGTTTAAAGTGTGTTTTTGTCATTAGTTAGGTTTATTTACTTAAATTAAATGAGCTTTTTCTCTTGTCTTTCTGATATATTCCAAAAATTGTTCATGGTTTTCTTTCCCTCTGTGACCTTTTATATGAGCATAATCAATTCCATAAGCTTCTAACAAGAATCTTACAGAAATTTCTTTAATTAGGTTGGGACGATCTCCCAGTTCTTTTTCAATTTCTTCATAAATTTTTTTGCTTCTTTCCAATTCTTCCTTTGTTATTTTTTTTATGATAAATAGTTCATTAATTGATAATTGATTGATGCCGAAATTGTCTTTGAGTGATTCTGCAACTTCTTTTATTTTTTCTGGTAATTGCTCATTAATGTTTTGTAATAGGTTTGGGTTTTCCATAGATTTTATTCTTCACTTAAGTCCACCACGCTTTGAACTTCTGAGATTGAGGTGATGCCGTTTAGAATTTTTATTATGCCATCTTGGCGCATAGAAAGTATGCCTTGACTGCGAGCTACTTTTTTTATTTCATGCTCGCTTGGGTTTTCTGGGATTATCTTTTCTATAGCTTCATCGGTTTTTATCGCTTCAAAAATACCAACTCGTCCTTTGTAGCCGATTTTGTTGCATTTTTCACAACCCACAGCGGAGAAAATTTTAAAGTTCGCGTCTGTTTTTATATTGTATTTTAAAAGATCTTTTCCTTCTTCTTTCATGCTGTCTAACACTAATTTTACAGTCTTGATTTCTTCGGATGTTGGTGTATTTTCTTTTTTACAGAATTGGCACAATTTACGGACGAGACGTTGGGCTATAGATAAGGATAGCGCTGAAACCATAATTTTTGGATTCACTCCGAGGTTGATGAGACGGGGGATGACGCCAGCCGCATTGTTGGTGTGTAAGGTCGAAAAAACTATATGACCAGTGAGAGCTGACTGCACCGCCGTTTCGGCGGTTTCTTGATCTCGAATTTCCCCAACCATTACTACATCTGGGTCTTGGCGGAGCGCTGATCTTAAACCTTCAGCGAAAGAATAACCCTTTTTTTCGTTCGTCTGGGTTTGCGTTACGCCAGTCAAATGATACTCGATCGGATCCTCAATGGTTATTATTTTTATTTCCGGAGAATAAATTTTGCGTAAAAATGCGTATAGAGTGGTGGTCTTTCCAGAACCAGTCGGGCCAGTGACCAAAATCAAACCATTTGGTTTTGAAATTTCTTGTTCTATTATGGAAAAGAGATATGGTTCTATTCCCAGTTCCTCGATTTTTACTTGAATAGATTTCGGATCCAAAATACGCATGACGATTGATTCTCCATACGTGCCAGGTATAAGGGAGGTGCGAATATTTATTTCGTCTTTTTCTTCCATAATGCTAAAACGTCCGTCTTGCGCTATTTTTGAAGTCAGCTTCATTCCCGAGAGGAGTTTAATTCGCGAATTAAGCAGATGATACACATCAAGTCCAAAAAAGTTTATATCTTGAAGCACGCCATCGAGACGCAATCGTAATCGTCCCCTGTCTTTTTCCGGTTCTATGTGAATATCTGAAGCTTTGACGGCTATGGCGCCTGCCAATATTATTTCAAGCAAGCGGGAAATTTTATGGATTTTGTTTCCTTCCAGGGCTTCTATTATCAATTTTTCAATATCCTGCACGTATTCAATATTTTTTGCCGTATCTCTCAACACTTCGGGAGAAATATCCAATCCTCCAATTTTTAAGTTTTCTGCCATTGAAATTTCTCTATATCTGTCCCAAACTTTTTTGAGACTAGCTTCTGAAGCCATATAAAAAGTGGGCTCCAAGTTGTGTCTCTCCATGGCGTCTTTTAGAGTTTTTAATAAATCATCGGATGGTGAACGAACAGCGATGAAAATATTTTTACCAAAAAGCTTGAAAGGCGCGACATTCATTTCTATGGCATCTTTTTCGGATATTGTTCTGAGAGATTCATTGTCTATACCTAGACGATATAGGTCAACATAAGGGAGATGATATTTTGATTCTGCCAGTGTCGCCACTAATTCTTCTTCCTCTTGTTTGCGTAAGTCATCTAATTGCTTATTCTGTTTTTCTTCGTCAAAGTCCGACATGTGTCTTTTGATTATACATTATTTTAATAGTGTAAGTAAAATTTGATATAGCAACTCTTTTATGTTATACATTATCAAATATTGTTTAACTCTTGTTTTTTGAAATTATGAAGAATCCAACTAAGACCTTACTCAGTCTCGTGGTCGGGGACATCGTCATCGGCGAAACTGATGGAGACACAACCCTACTTAATTGCGGGGTGTTTTCTGGAGGTTTTTATGGAGATCCTCTACCTACAATGTCTTGCAAGCCAACCCCTCAGATTGTTGTTTCAGTCAATCACCTAACCCAAAGAACGAACTTTTTCCAGCTCTATCATGGTAATGGGCGATCTAGTGAATTTGAATTTAAGCAGGCTCAAGTTCACTGTTTTCATTGTTCCCACGGCGAAGGATTGATTTCGAAGGGATTCAGATTGTTTTTTCGCGTCCATATTGATTTCGTTGTTTGTGTTTCTCGTGATGCGTGTGGTCGTCCCAAGGTCATTACGTATTCGACTGGACACGAGCAAGTTTGGGAACCTGGGGGTAAGGACCTCTTTGTTCTGCGTCAGCATTAATTCCTCCGCTCTTCGTAGAAACCTCTCTGCGAGGAGCGGTTTCTATTTGTGGTGTATAATCTATGTAAATGCCAAAAGACAAAAAAACTCTAGTTTTACTCGACTCTCACGCCATCATCCATCGCGCTTATCATGCTTTGCCAGAATTTCTATCGTCAAAAGGCGAACCCACTGGCGCGCTCTATGGCTTGGCTAGCATGCTGATGAAAATAATTACCGATTTGAAGCCGGATTATATCGTGGCTTGTTATGATCTGCCAGGGAAAACATTTAGGCATGAAGCGTATGACGCATATAAAGCTGGAAGAGCAAAAGCTGAAGATGGTTTAATAATGCAATTAAAAAATTCTCGCCAAATTTTCGAAGCTTTCAACATTCCGATATATGACAGTCCTGGTTTTGAAGCGGATGATGTCATAGGAAGTATCGTAGAGCAATTTAAAAAAGATAAAAATATAGACATAATTATTGCGTCAGGAGATATGGACACAATGCAGTTGGTGGATGATAAAAAAACGCAAGTTTATACTCTCAAGAAGGGAATCAATGACACTATTTTATATGATGAAGAAAAAATGGTGGCTCGTTTCGGTTTCAAGCCGAAACTTTTGCCGGATTATAAAGGATTGCGTGGCGATCCTTCTGACAACATTAAAGGTATTAAAGGTATCGGAGAAAAGACCGCTACTATTTTAATCACCACTTTTGGCGCAATTGAAGAAATTTATCAAAAAATAAAAAAAGAGGAAGAAATTTTTAAAAAAGCGGGCATAAGTCCCAGAGTTATAGAGTTAATTAAAAACAATGAAGAAGAAGCTGTTTTTTCAAAAACTTTAGCGACAATCAGACTTGACGCTCCAGTGAAGTTTGTTTTGCCTGAAAAAACCTTTTGGGAAAATGCAGATCTGAAGAAAATAGAGCAAGTTTTTGCCTTGTTTGAATTTAGAAGTTTGTTTGGACGGCTAAAGGGATTTTTTATAGAGGGGAGCAAGAACATTCCCGTTTTTTCGTCCCTGCGCCCTTCTTTGGACGCTTCGGGCTCAAAGTGGGACCCTCGGGAACAAAAAAACGGGAATGTTCTTGCTCCCAATGAAAATTTTCGTGGTGAGTCCGAGAATGTTCTTTCTGGTGTGTCTTCTTCTTATATAGACCCGATTAAATTGCAAGAAGCTAGCATCGCTCTTTGGCTCATAAATTCTGACATTTCAAATCCTCAATTGGATGATATTTTGCTTTTTGCGCAGACTAGTTCCTTCGATACTGCTTATGAATATATTTTCAATCAGCTAAAAGAAAAAAAATCAGAGAAAATTTTTGAAGAAATAGAGCGCCCCATAATGCATATAGTAAAAGAGATGGAAGACCGCGGAATTTTAATAGACAAAAAATATTTTGAGAATTTGTCCGCCGAATATCATAAAGAATTAGAAAAACTCACTGCAAAAATATATAAAATGGCTGGTGTCGAATTCAATATCAATTCGCCAAAACAAATGGGGGAAGTTCTTTTTGGTAAAATGGGCATGAAATCCAGCAAAAAGAAAAGCGCTACAGGGTCTTTTTCCACCAAAGTTTCAATATTAGAAGAGTTGGAAGAAGCCAATCCGATAATAAAAGAAATACTCGCTTACAGAGAGTTGCAGAAATTGCTTTCCACTTACATAGATGTAATTCCTAAAATGACAGGTCTTGATGGAAAGTTGCATGCGAAATTCTTGCAGAATGGAACAACGACAGGACGATTCTCTTCACAAGATCCAAATTTGCAAAACTTGCCAATAAAGACGGAATTAGGCAAAAGAATTCGTGGCGGGTTTATCGCTGAAAAAGGTTATAAGCTCTGTGCTTTTGATTATAGTCAGATTGAACTTCGTGTGGCAGCCATCCTTTCAGGAGATAAAAAAATGACACAAATATTCCGTGAAGGGAAAGACATCCATTCGGGTGTGGCGTCTTTTGTTTTTGATGTTTCTTTAGATAAAGTAGATAGCGAAATGCGTCGCCAAGCAAAAGTAATAAATTTTGGAATTATTTATGGCATGGGGGTTTCCGCTTTACAAAAAAACCTTGTCCGACCAAAGTCGGACTCTGACACAAGGTCGGAGGTGGTTACCAGAGAAGAGGCTCAAAAATTTTACATTAATTATTTTAACCAATTTTCTGGTGTTCGGGATTATTTAGAAGAAGTAAAAAAGTTTGCGTTGAAAAATTCTTTTACAGAAACTTTGTTTGGTAGACGCAGATATTTTCCAAACATAAACTCAAGAATTCCGTTTCTTAAAAATATGGCGGAGCGAACAGCCACAAATGCGCCGATACAAGGCACTGCCACAGCGGATATCATCAAACTCGCTATTAGATATGTGGAAGAAGATTTAAAAAAAGAAAAACTGTTGGAAAAAGTTCATCTCGTGCTTCAGATACATGATGAATTGGTTTATGAAATAGAAGAAAATGTTCTGGAAAAAGCCGATCAAATAATAAAAAATGCAATGAGGGGTGTGTTAGAAAGATCTTATTTGCATTATAAAACTGATATTCCGCTAGAAGTTCATTCTGGTTCGGGGGACAATTTGGGAGAGGTGAAATAGGCAGTTTTGTAGTATAATAAAAAAATGGAAGGGGAAAATAAAGTTGAACAGGTTTCTAATCAAAAAATCCACCCAAAGGGCAGGGTGCATCGCATTTTGGCTCATTCTTATACAGTCTTTTTTGTTCTATTTTTGATTAGTGTTCTGTTTGATTTTATCTTTCAGATTAAAATATTTAATAGCTCTATTATGGCTCCGATTGGAGTATTTTTTCTAATATTGTCCACCATCATAATACTTTGGGCGCAAAAAACTGGAAGAGATTTTAAAAAATTGGAAAATAAAGATGTTCGAGCGGAACACTTTTTACGCGGTCCTTATTACTACACTCGTTCTCCGACACATTTTGGACTTCTCTTTTTGATGTTGGGTTTTGGAATGATAGCCAACGCTTTTTTTGTGATTTTATTTACGATTGTCTCTTTTTTAATTACAAAATTTTATTTTCTAAATAAACAAGAATCGATCCTCACAGAAAAATACGGCGCGCATTATACGGAGTATAAAAAGCAAGTTAAGTTTTAATACGAAGAAAAGATTAGATAATATTTATGATATATCTTTTTATTGGAGATGACGCCAAGAATAAGGTTCTCTCTTATGAGAAATTTATAAAATCTATACCGAAAGAAGAAGAAATTTTCTTTATAAGCAGGAATAATTTTAATAAAATGCAAATTGAGAGTTTGTATTCTGGTTCCAGTCTTTTTTTTGCAAAATCTGCAGTGGTATTTGCTCACATTTTAGAATATGAAGAAAATAGAGATTTTATATTAGAAAAATTAAATTTAATGGGCGAGTCAACTAATTCTTTTATATTTTTAGAGGCTAAATTAAATAAACCAATTTTGGATGCTTTTAAAAAAGTAGAGCCAAAAAGACTTCAGATTAATATTTTTCAATTACCGAAAGAAAAAAAAGAGAAATTTGATAATTTTTTAGTGGCAAATGCTTTGGCAGAAAAAGATAAACTAAACACTTGGATTTATTTTAGGCAAGCTATGGATGCGGGTGTGGGGATGGAAGAAATTATTGGCGTTCTTTTTTGGAAAATCAAAGATATGATTTTAAAGAAAAATTTCAGAAAGTTCACAGAAACAGAACTCAAAGATTTTGCCATGCGACTTTCGTATTTACTGCCACAAGCCCGCAAGGAAGGCAGAGATGCTGAAAGCGCTTTCGAGCAATTCTTGCTGGAGGTTTTTTAAAAATATGATAGTATCAAGTTTATGCGCCCGTAGCTCAGTTGGTAGAGCAGATCCCTTTTAAGGATAAGGTCCTCGGTTCGATCCCGAGCGGGCGCACAAAGTGCGGAGCACTTTGTGCGAGGCGGAGCGTGACGGTGCGAGCTCAGGTTGGAAAAGTTTTCAGTAAAAAACTATTTCTGACCACAAAAATCATGTGGAATACAATATGCATCGAATCAATTTAACTTTATTAAATTTTTTTATATTTTCAATGGTAACTTCCAGTATAGCTTTTTATTTAGTCGTTCACGCTTATGACATAGTTTTTGAAATGGCTTATAGAGGATACTAATTTATTTATTTGTGATAGGATGGCTCATATAAAAATTATATGAACAAAAAAACCCATAAACAATGGCTAGAAGATAAAGATACTATAATCAAGGGTATGACTATCGGTATCTTACAAGCAGAAAAAGGCAGTATTACTTTACGTGATATGGCTTATGGAGCAATAAGTTCTCTTCTTGAATATGATACACATGATCGAATGTATTTGGAGCTAGTTGATCTCTGTGGTAGCTTGGAGATTCAAGAAGATGGAGTAAATGATTTGAATGACCCAGTTTTTATTGAGTTAAAAAAAATAGTGACAAAACATGCCAGAAAGTATCTTCAAACTATATAACCCTTTTGAGCCAGCGGGAGACCAGCCGGTGGCTATTTCAAAGTTGATGGATGGGTTAAATAAAGGTATGAAAAAACAGACATTGCTCGGAGCCACAGGCACAGGCAAGACTTTTACAATGGCGAACGTGATAGCGCAACATAACAAACCGACTCTGGTGATAGCGCACAATAAAACTCTCGCCGCTCAGCTCGCTCAAGAGTTTCGATTGTTTTTCCCAGATTCTGCCGTGCATTATTTTGTTTCTTATTATGACTATTACCAACCGGAGGCTTATATGCCCACTTCGGACACTTATATCGAAAAGGATGCTTCTATCAACAAAGAGATAGATATGCTTCGTCATGCCTCCACGCAAGCGCTACTCACAAGACCGGACGTCATCATTGTCGCTTCTGTTTCTTGTATTTATGGTTTGGGTTCTCCGCAAGAGTATGAAAAAGTTAATCTAAAATTAGAAGTCGGGCAGAAGATGGATAGAATGGCCTTGATGAAATCTCTCATTGCTATACATTTTGAACGCACAAATGCAGACCTCACACCAGGTAGTTTTCGTTCTATTGGTTCAAAAGTGGAATTTATGCCTGTTTCGGAAACCATTATGTATCAAGTTGAAATATCTGGGGGAGTAATTTCAAAAATAACAAAAGTTGATCCTATTTCTTCAAGTATTATCAAAGAAGAAAAAAACCCACGCCAAGGCGGGGCAAGTATTTTTATTTTTCCCGCCAAGCATTTTATAACCGAGGATGTAAAAAAGAAAAAAGCTTTAGTAAATATCAAAAAGGAATTAGAAATACAATTAAAAAAATTTAAAAGAGAAGGTAAATTACTTGAGGCGGAAAGAATTAAGAGAAGGACGAATTATGATCTTGCAATGATTAAAGAGGTTGGTTATTGTAATGGAATTGAAAACTACTCTAGACATTTGTCAGGCAAAAAAGAGGGTGAGCCACCGGAAACATTGCTTTCTTACTTTCCGAAAACTGGTTTTCTTACCATTATTGATGAATCGCATGTGACCTTACCTCAACTGCAAGGTATGTATGCTGGTGATGCTTCTCGTAAAAATACCCTTGTCGAATATGGTTTCCGTTTGCCATCTGCAAAAGACAATAGACCTCTAAAATATGAAGAATTTAAAGATCGTATTGGTCCAGTCATTTATACTAGCGCTACGCCGAGTGAACAGGAGAGAAGTCAGAGTGAGCAAATTGTAGAGCAAATCATTCGCCCTACTGGGCTCGTGGATCCAGAGACGATAGTCCGACCAGTTTCTGAAGGAAAAATCACTGGGAAAAGTGGAAAGCTTTCCTTTTTTGGGTCGCTGTCTGTGTCTGCTGGCACAGCGCTGCCTCTCGGCTCGTCAGCCTGCGAGACACCCAAAAAAGAAAATTTTTCACTTTTCCTGGGACAGATCCAAGATTTTATTTCTGAAGCAGAAAAAACTATAACGAAAGGTTTTCGTGTTTTGGCGACCACACTGACAAAAAAAATGGCAGAAGATCTTACTACATATTTAAAAGAACGCGGACTAAAAGCAGAATATCTTCATTCTGATATCAAGACCATGGAGCGTATAAAGATACTTACCAGATTTAGAAAGGGAGGGCTTACCCCGAGCGGAGTCGAGGGGTTTGATGTTTTGGTTGGCGTAAACCTCTTGCGAGAAGGTCTTGATTTACCTGAAGTTGCCTTGATTGGCATTTTAGATGCTGATAAATCTGGATTTTTGCGTTCTGAAACATCGCTTATTCAGACTATCGGTCGCGCGGCGCGAAATAGCGAAGGCAAGGTCATTCTTTATGCTGACATCATAACCCCCGCAATAGACTATGCCCTAAAAGAAACAGAACGTCGTCGAAATATCCAGCTTGCTTACAATAAAAAGCATGGCATCACCCCAAAAACCATTATGAAAAAGATAAAAGACATCACCGAAGAATTAGAAAGCGAGCACGGCAAAGCGGTTAATGTAGAATTAGCTCTGGATTTTAAAATTTTAGACAAATCTGTCGGTGAAATAATAAAAATAAAAGAAAAAGAAATGAATAAAGCAGTCAAAGAGCTAGATTTCGAAACTGCGGCGATATTGCGTGACGAAATTGGGGTGCTAAAAGAGCGTTTAGAGAAGAAAAAAGAATAAGAAGACTTTTTTAATTATTGTGATATAGTAAAGACCAGTTTAATATTGATACACACCCCCTATGAGCAAGGCGGGGTGTTGTTGTGGTATTGAGGGTAAAAAGCCATGAAAAACGATAAAAATATAGACAAAATAGTAGTTAAGGGTGAGAAGCGAATACTTGGAGCTTCGCAAGGACGGAGCGCGACGGCGCGAGGCGGGGTCGCACAAATTTTTAGCAAAAAATTATCTGTGACTAAGGACACATAA
>CAYIOX010000002.1:0-33604 GCA_964365245.1 uncultured Candidatus Saccharibacteria bacterium | reverse complement strand
CCTCCATGGTTGCCTTGTTCAATGTGTTTCTTGGCGTTATCCCAAGCACCTCCGCCGGAGGTCATGGAGATAGCCACAAAGAGTCCCGTGATGATGGAACCGACGAGCAATCCGCCTAGGACCACAAGGCCTTTTTCTTTTCCAAAAACTAAAATTACTAAAATAGGCGCGAGAACCGGTATGAGGGCTGGCAAGATCATTTGTTTGATGGCTGCGCCTGTGATTATGGATACCGCCTTTGCATAATCCGGTTTTGCTTTTCCTTCCATAATCCCTTTTATCTCTCTAAATTGTCTTCTGATTTCTTCCACCACTTTACCGGCAGTTTTTCCCACCGCTTCCATACAAAGAGCTCCGAAGTAATAGGGGAGAAGTCCTCCGATAAAGAGACCGACGATCACGTAGGGATTGCTTAAATCAAAAGTTAAACTTTTGCCAGCTTTGACGATTTCCTCAGTGTATGAAGCAAACAAAACAAGAGCGGCCAAACCCGCGGAACCGATAGCGTAACCTTTGGTAACGGCTTTGGTGGTGTTTCCGACTGCGTCGAGTGGATCAGTCACGTTTCGGACCGACTCTGGCAAGTTTGCCATTTCGGCGATGCCTCCCGCATTGTCTGTGATGGGGCCATACGCGTCTATTGCCACAATAATCCCCGTCATTGAGAGCATAGACATCGCAGCCACCGCTATCCCATAAAGTCCGCCGTAGTGATAGCTGACCAATATTCCGAAGACGATTGTGATGAGAGGGAGGGCGGTAGATTTCATTGAAATAGCCAAACCTTGGATAACATTTGTGCCATGACCCGAAACGCTTGCCAGAGCGATAGATTTGACTGGACCGTATTTTGTGGAAGTGAAATATTCTGTGATGATGACCAGAGCTCCAGTGACGAAGAGACCTACGAGAGAGCAAATAAATAAATCCATTACCGAATATTTGCCATTGCCTGTCATTAATAATTTAGTAACAGGATAAAAAAGAACTGCCGCAATTATGCCAGAAGCGATGAGGCCTTTGTATAGGGCGCCCATTATATTGTTTTTTTTGCCAAGTTTTACAAACCAGGTGCCGATAATGGACGCAAAAATAGCCATTCCGCCGATTACGAGAGGATAGATAATTGCATTTTGAAATCCAACAAAAAGAAGAGAACCGAGCAACATTGTTGCTACGGATGTAACAGCGTAGGTTTCAAATAAATCAGCAGCCATGCCAGCGCAATCTCCGACATTGTCTCCGACATTGTCTGCGATCACTCCGGGATTCCTCGGATCGTCTTCAGGGATATTTGCTTCAAGTTTGCCGACAAGGTCGGCGCCGACATCGGCCGCTTTGGTAAAAATTCCTCCGCCCAGTCTTGCAAACACAGAAATCAGCGAAGCGCCAAATCCGAGTCCCACGAGGGCTGTAACATCTTTGGTGATAGCGTAAAAGAGAGTTACGCCGAGGAGAGCGAGACCGACCACTAAAAGTCCGGTAACCGTTCCGCCCTTAAATGCCAAAGACAACGCGCTCCCTATCCCGCTTCTGGCGGCTTCAGCTGTTCGGACATTCGCTCTGACTGATACATTCATGCCTATATATCCGGCAAGAGCGGAAAATATAGCTCCGACTAGAAATCCGAAAGCCATTGTCCAACCGAGTTTTGGTATGAAACCTACGATAAAGAAAAGTATTATGGCGATGACGCCTATGGTTTTGTATTGTTTATTCAAATAGGCCTGAGCCCCTTCCTGGATCGCTTTTGCGATTTCTTGCATGCGAGCGTTTCCAGCATTCTTTTTTAATATTGACTTGGCCAAAAATAAACCATAAACGATAGCAACAACTGAACTAATGAGCGCGAACAATAAAAATTTATCCATATTCTTATTCCCCGCCATGGCAGGGCAATTTATTTAATAATAATTTATTTCTCTTCCCTAAACGCTTCAGTAGAAGCGTCGGGCGATCCAGCTTCGCTGGATTTAGCCTCTTCAACTATTTCGCCATCACCTTTGATATCTATTCTCCAGCCGGTAAGTTTAGCCGCTAGACGCACATTTTGTCCACCTTTGCCGATAGCGAGTGAGAGCTGATCGTCAGCGACTTCCACTGTGGCCTTGTGTTCCTCCGTATTTATTTCAATGGAGATGACCTTGGCTGGAGAAATAGAATTAGAGACAAAAACTTTAGCATCGCTGGACCAAGGTATAATGTCAATTTTCTCGCCACCTAATTCTTGTGTAATGGTGTTTACTCGCGTGCCTTTTTGTCCGACGCATGAGCCGACAGCGTCGATGTGTTCGTCATTTGAAAAGACCGCCATTTTGGAACGGGCACCGGCTTCTCTGGCCACCGATTTTATTTCCACTATTCCATTTTGGATTTCTGGCGCTTCCATGGCAAAAAGTTTCTCTATGAATTTTGGGTGGGTGCGGGAAAGACGCAAGTTGATGCCTCTGGGCGTATCTTCTACGCTGTATAGATAAGCTCGAATACGCTGGCCTCTCTGGAAAAATTCTCCCGGAATTTGTTCCTCTGTCGGCAATATGCCGGTGGCGCGATTGAAATCGACATAGACATTTCCTCTCTCCACTTTTTGCACTATGCCTCCGATTATCTCGCCCTCTTTTGTTCCATATTCATCGATGATGGATGTGCGTTCTGCTTCGCGGATTTTCTGAATTATGACTTGTTTGGCTGTCTGCGCGGCGATACGTCCATAGTCGTCTTTTGATTCCAATGGAAAAATGATTTCATCATTTAATTCCACCCCTTTCTTTATTTTCTTGGCATCTTCTAAAAGGATATGATGTTCCGCGTTGAAATGCACCCTCTCATCCGAGGCATCTTTGATGGAATACTCTCCTTCATTTTTTTTACTCTCATCCAAAATGGCGATAGTTTCATCCACAACTATTTTTACTTGAAAGAAATCGGTCTTTCCTGTTTCAATATCAAGTTTGGCTCGGATAATTTGTCCTTTTTTCCCGTAGTCTTTTTTGTAGGCGGCGGCCATTGCTTGTTCTATTGCTTCCAATATTTTTTCTTTTGGAATTTTTCTTTCTTCTTCCAGTTGTTCTAACGCTGATTTGAATGTTTTTAGGTCTAACATAGTGATTTTTAAGGAATGTAATGACTATAAAAATCCGTATCCCGTTAGAGAAAGGTCGCCCCAAGGTGACCGAAGCCACTCTCGCTTTGCGGGAGGGCGTTCTCTAACGGGATAAGAAAAATATACTCACCTCGTTCGTTATTTTTCTAAAAAAATAAAGCCCTGTTGCGACAGGACTCTTACTCTGTGAGAATATCATAAGTTTTATTTTAATGCAAACTATTTGAATGCGAGAAAACTTATGTTATTTTTGACAAAATTAGTTATCCACACTCTCTATTACTTTTGCAACTCTTTTTGTTTTATACTTAACCTAGTCTAATATGAATAAAAATATAAAAGTCGCGTTGATTGTTTTCGTTGTCCTTATTTTAGGAGTGCTTATTTTTTATTATTCTTTTCAACCGAAGTCTCCATCTCCCCCCAACCCCGCGCAAAAACTAACTGAAATGTCTCAAAGTCTCACTGTTCAGGAACAAACACCTCAATTTAGATCAAAATTAGACGCCATGTCGAAATCATTAAATAAAAAATAATTAAAAATATGAAAACAAAAATAATACAAAATATAAAGATAATAACGTTGGGTTTGATTGTTGTTGTGGGGGCGGGATATGTGTCAGCTTTCACTGCTCCACTCGATAGTCCGCCCAATTGTCCCTCTGGCCAGCCTGGTTGTGATGCTCCTATAAATGTGGGTAGTTTACCCCAAACAAAGGGAGGTCCTTTGACTGTGGGAGGGCTTGGCATAGTTGGAGATTTAAAATTTATTCCAAGTGGTTTAATACCGCCAACCGCAGGTCAAGTTCTGATGGCTGATTCTTCTGATTTGAACAATGGAAAGGTAAAGTGGGGGACGGTGAGTGGAGGAGGAAGCACTACGTTGACACAAAATAGTTGTGAATGGACTGCTTCTGTTGGAACATTTGAAACCGCTGGCGAGACTGTTATGTGTCCATCAGGTAAATATGTGGCGGGATTAAAAATAAGTCGAATGGACGCTGGTAGCAGTGATGCTGATGTGGGCGCTATATATTGTTGCAATCCCTAGAGATCATAATTAAAATTATGAAGATTTATTTTTTAAAAATTGTCTTTGCGTTTGTTTTCTTCTTGTCGCCTTTTGTGGCTTTTGCCGGAACTGAACACAATATGTCTGGTTGGGCTTTATCTTCCAATATCGGCTGGATTAGTTTTAATTCCACAAATGACCATTCGGCAGTTAATTATGGTGTTCATAAAACTCCTGGCGGAAGATTTTGTGGCGATGATTTATGTTCTCGTCCTGGTTACGCTTGGTCCTCAAATATTGGCTGGATACAATTCGGAGGACTTTCCGGTTGGCCAAGTGGAGGTGGCACTACTGGAACAGATGCTAGAATGTCTGGAAACTCTCTCGTCGGTTGGGTTAGGGCTTGTTCCGTTTTTCAATCTAATTGTTCTGGGGCTTTGAAATCAAATTCAGAACTGGGTGGCTGGGATGGCTGGATTTCTCTTGCGGGTAATAATTATGGAGTGACACAGTCAGGCACAAACTTAACAGGATATGCATGGGGTTCCGATGTGGTTGGTTCGGTTGATTTCAGTGGCATTATTATTGGATCCACATCTGCTTCTTGCGGTCCTGGCAGTGGCTCTACTCCACAACAAATAGAACCAATTGGAACATCTGCCTGCGCGCAAGGCACTTTTTCTGCTCTACCAGATACAACGACTATCGGATCTCAAGCATGGAATTGGTCTTGCGGATCGGGCGCAACGGTTGCCACTTGCACTGCTCCTAAGTGGGGTTGCAGGATAGTTAATGATACAAATTATAGTCTTCCTCAATATGGTCTAAACGGTCCAGACAATAACGATGGATGCTCTCATATTTGCGCAAATGGCAACAGTGATTGGTCTACATGTGTCACTCCACCAGGAAATAGCGCTTCTTCTATCACTATAGTAAGAGAGATGGGTAGTGTGGGTTCGCTTCCTTCTGGATCTTGTTATATAGGTGGAAATGTTGTGGGAACGGCAGGTTCTTGCGAAACTGGAGGAACATATCCTAAAGATTTTGGCACTTATGAAGTTAAAGTTGATCCTACTCTGTCCGATTCTGGTTATACTATTACCAAATTAAAAATCTGTAATACTGGTGGCACAACACCATGTAATACTATCAATGGCAATATAAGTCAATATTCGGTTACACTGAGTTCCACTAATCCCAAGAAAACTGTTACGTTTACTTATGCTTATTCTGGTGGTGTTGGTATTGGGATTTGTGCACCAACTCACTATAATTGTCAATCTTTAAATGGAAGCGCAGATCACCGAAACTTACCTTCTAGAGTTACATGGACTTGTCTTGGCTCTAATCCTGATGTAGAGACTGATGATGATAAAACGTGCTCAGAACAGAAAGGACCGGGATTTATAGAAGACTAAAATAATTTTAGAAAATTAAAAATAAAAAAAGGCCGGAGTTGCTATGTCCGGCTCTTTTGAAGATGTTGAAAGTTGGATTTGTTATCCTGACTCGTTTCGTCTCGCGAATTTTACGAAGACGATGATGCCCAGTCCCGCTAGGAACAGAGTGATGATTGAGGGCTCGGGGACGATCTGAATGTTGTCCGCCGGCAGAATTATTTGAAACGGATTTCCGCTCTCGGTGGTGCCTCCCACTTTCCATTCCGGTGTGATGTAAAACCCTTGTTCCCAATCAGACAATGTCCGATTTTGGATTTGTTCCGGAGTTCCGGTTGTCTCTCCTGGAACTACCGATATGGCGTAGAGTATCATAGCTTTAGGAACTTCAGTTACTGAGCCACTTGTTAGCCAGTTTTCCGTTCCATTCTTGATGTCATACGTCATTCCTCGAACATATGTACTCCAATACGAGATAGTTCCTGTCACGGTGTAGGAGAACAGGTCGTAAGGGTCTGTCGAGACTTGGGTCAGTCTGATGCTTTGGGGTAAAAATCTTTCCCCATTGCCATCAATGCATACTCCGAGGAGTAGCGAACCCCCATATTGAGAGCTGTAAGGCGCCGGGGGATTCACTTCTGGTCCCCATGAATGATAGTCCGTGGATATCATTCTGTCGAGACTAATGGAAGCCTCTGGGCCTTGTAAAAATGAGACCTCTGACGGCGTTCCAGGAACCCCCGCTTGCGAAGCGCCGGTCTGGATTGCCATGAGTAAGTTGTTAAAGAAAGCTCCCGCGTCGGGAGACATGCTGAGGTTCGGGGCGAGCGTCATGAACGAGGTTGCGGTTATTTCTGCTCGAGCCTGGCACAATACCAGGACGAGACTTATCAAGAGCATCTGCGTTTTCTTCATAATGTTTTCAGCTTTCAAAGGACGTTATTGTTTTGTGGCCCAGACTAGCTAGACCACAGTTTGGAACTTTTATCAAGCAGAAGCATATACCATATTTGCCTTTCTGTCCACACCACAAAGATTTTTAAAAAAATTAACTGTAAGGTATAATGTTAAGATGCAAATAGACGAAGAGCAGTTTAAAAAGTTTCTTTTAGAGTTGGGGATTGTTTCCAAGAAAGATTTTGAATCTGCGTTAAAGATATCCGAAAATAAAAAACAAAAAATCGGGAACATTTTGCTTTCCGAAGGGAAAATATCTGAGACCGACTTGAAACGGACGGAGGCGTATGTGCTCGGAATACCGTTTGTCAGCTTGATCGACAGGAAGATAGATTTCTCCGTGCTTTCTCTGATTCCTGAGCCGATTGCGCGCAACGACAACATCGTCGCTTACACTAAAAGCGAACATGGTTTGGAAGTGGCCATGCTCGACGTCGATGATTTGCCGGTGATTGATTTTATCAAGAAGCGTTCTGGACTTAAAATTTTACCTCGATTGACTGATACGGCTTCGATCAAGTCTGTGCTCGTCCAATATAGGAAAAGTTTGAAGGCTGAATTTCAAAATATTATCCAAAAAGAATCCAAAGAGCTTGAAATTTCCGCAGACGAAAAAAACAAGGAAAAGGAAGGCGAAGAACAATTAAATGAAAAGTCCGAAACAGAATTAAAAGATCTAGCCGAAGATTTGCCGGTTGTGAAAATTGTTGATTCTCTGATTTTTCACGCGATTTTGCAAAATGCGTCCGATATTCATATTGAACCAGGAGAACGCGAGCTTACGGTGCGTTACAGAATAGATGGCATATTGCATGACGCTATGGTCTTGGACAAGACTGCCGGCGCGGGGATCACCGCGCGCATTAAGGTGCTTTCCAATTTAAAGCTGGATGAAAAAAGATTGCCTCAAGACGGTAGATTTAAAAAAGAACAAGATGGAGAAAAAATTTCTTTTCGTGTTTCCACCTTGCCGACTTTTTTTGGAGAGAAGACTGTGATGAGAATTTTAAAAGAAAATACGCATGGATTTTCTTTGGAGACGCTTGGTTTTCATGGGGAAGGATTAGAGCGAATACATGCGTCTCTTTCGCAAAAAACGGGAATGGTACTGGCCACTGGACCTACTGGTTCGGGAAAAACCACCACCCTATACACAATGCTTGATATCTTAAACAAGCCCGAGGTAAATATTTCCACTGTGGAAGATCCTATCGAGTATCAAATGCCGAGAGTCAATCAAACACAAGTAAAACCGGAAATAGGTTTGTCTTTTGCCAACGGACTTCGTTCCCTCTTGCGTCAAGATCCAGATATAGTGATGGTGGGAGAGATTCGTGATGGCGAGACTGCGGGATTGGCGATCAATGCTTCTCTCACTGGTCATTTGGTTCTATCTACTATTCACACCAATAGCGCTTCTGGCGCGATACCCAGATTGATAGATATGGGCGTTGAACCATTTTTGATAACAGCTACAGTCAAGACTATTATCGCGCAAAGACTGGTGCGCAGACTTACTCCAAACAAGGAAAAATATTTTTTATCGCCTGCGGAAATAAAAAATTTAGCTAAGGTTGTCGATTTGGACAGAGTGTTGGGTTTTTTGAAAACTGAGAACATTGTGGGTCCAAAAGACACTTGGGATAAAATTCCTTTTTACAAAGCGGTCAAGAGCAGTGAATTTGAGGACGGTTATTCCAATCGTATGGGTATGCACGAAGTGCTAAAAGTAACGCCCGCCATCAAGGAAATGATTATTGCCGGAAAATCTCAGGACGATATAGAAATAGAAGCGAAAAAAGAAGGCATGATGACCATGTTGGAAGACGGAGTGTATCAAGCGGTTTTAGGCGTTACCACCCTAGAAGAAGTATTCCGTGTCGTTTCAGAATAGTTTGACAAGTTCACTTTAAATAAAAAATAAAAATATGCTTTTTTCATACAAGGCAAAATCAAAAGATGGTGAAATTATGGAAGGCATTTTGTATGCCACTGATCGTCTGGCGCTCGCTCGCGAACTGCGGAGTCGCGGAGACACACCACTATTGATCAAAGAGAAAAGCGATAATTTTATGGACAAGGTGTCGTCATTCAGCGGTATTTTTTCAAAAGTTAGCGTCAGTGAACAAATTATTTTGACCAAAAATCTAAGTGGAATGATAAAAGCGGGACTTTCGCTCTATAGAGCGCTGTCTGTTTTAAAAAAACAAACAAAAAATGTCAAACTGAGCAACGTTTTGACTTCTCTTTCCGGAGATATAAATTCTGGCGAGACATTTTCTTCCGGGCTCGCCAAATCTCCTGACGTTTTTTCAAAACTTTTTGTGTCAATGACGCGCGCTGGGGAAGAGGCGGGAAATTTGGCGAACGCTCTTGTCGATATCGGGATTAATTTGGAGAAATCGCACAATTTGACCAAAAAAATAAAAGGAGCGCTTATTTACCCGGGAGTCATTTTATCCGCCATGGTTGTCATTGGTGTTTTGATGTTTGCTTTTGTTGTGCCGACGCTTGCCAGCACTTTCAAAGAGCTTGGCGTTGTTCTACCGACGTCCACTCGTGTTCTCATTTTTTTTGGCAACTTCTTTTCTAATAACTTGATATTGACTTTTGTGATTATAATCGTTATCGCCTTTGGCCTGTTCTCATTTTTTCGCGCTAAATTTATGACTAAATACATCGATTATATCGTTTTGCGAATTCCAGTTGTTGGAAATTTGGCGAAAGAATTGAGCACCGCTCGCACCGCTCGCACCATGTCCTCGCTTCTTTTGGCTGGAGTTTCCATAACTCGCGCGGTAGAAATCACTGGAGATGTGGTGCAGAATGTTTACTACCAAAAAGTTTTAGACGAGGTCAAGACTGCTGTGGAAAAAGGGGCTTCCTTTTCTTCAGTTTTTGAAGCCAATAGTAAACTTTACCCCGTGATGATGTCAGAGATGATCCAAGTCGGAGAAGAAACCGGCAAGTTGTCGGATATGTTGCTGGAAGTCGCTTTGTTTTACGAAGGAGAGATTGAGAACAAAACTAAAAATCTTTCCACTATCATTGAACCATTGTTGATGGTCGTCATTGGCGCGGGGGTTGGATTTTTTGCTATTTCCATGATCTCTCCGCTTTACTCAATTTTGGGCAGTATAAAATAATTATTTTTCCGCGCAAAGTTAGACTTTGTTCGTCAGGTTGTTGTATAATAATATTATGACTAAATCGCTTGTTGTCGGGGGTGTGTTTTTTGCGCTCGTCATCATTCTCGGGGCTTATCTTTTGACACGTAACAATATTAGAAACGATTTAACCGTTCAAAAAAATAAATTACAGAGCGATTTGTCTATTCTTGAAAAGAAATTAAGCAAAGAAAGAGACACACTGAAGATTATGACAGACAATTTTAGAAATTCTTCTGCTTTGACTGTCGATGTTCAAGATCAAATGAAAAAAGGTTCTAATATAGTTAGTCAGACTGATTTTATGTTTATCGATCCGAATGGATTAAATCCGGAATTGATAGTCAAGAATCTTCCCACTATTCTTCTCATCAATAAAGAAAGAAAAAACATAAATTTATTGCTTGCCGAGTGGCAAAAAAAAGTAGATGTTCTCGCCATTAAAAAAATTGATATAAAAGAGAGTGAACAAATTAAAAAAGACGCGCAGACTATCAAAACTTACCTAAAAGATCTTGCTCATTTGGTTGGAATTTTGACACCGGAAAATTCAGGGATTCCGCAAGCTCAAATAAATATTTATTTAGCCAGTCTTCCTTCGGAGGACGCTATAAATGAAGTTTTAACTTCGATTCAAATTGCTATAGATAATTCAAAAAACAATAATTTAGATACCGGGACTTCAACAGAATCTAATGGTCATTTAATAACATCAGAAGATATCGTGGTTCAACAAGGCATAGTGGACCAAACGGAAGATGAGGTGATAGTGTTGCAAAAACAATTGACGGATATAGAAGATCAAATAGAGCAATCATTCTTACCGCCAACTTCCACCCCAGATTCTGATGTGGGCTCCGATCTTCCTCCTGTTCCTGGCATTATTCCCATTGTTGACACTACTTCTACACCTTCTGTTACCGATTTAAACCCAAATGCGACTTCTGATCCCAATTCCGCCAACAATAATAACAATACTAATACTAACACCAATACTGATTTAGGAAATCCAAATACAAATACAGACAACTTGAACAATAACAATGGTTTACCAAATGTTGATGTTAATAATAATTACGATATAAATGATAATTCTAACAATAACAATTATAAAGGCATCATAATTCAGCCCGGTCCGCCTCGACTCATTGAAGGCGCCAATCAGTATTAATTTTTCACTTCTTGCCAAGAGAGTATTTGGTATTGGTCTGAAGTTAAAGGAAACTCTGGAGGCGGAGCGTAAAGTAAGTTTGCGTCATAGTTTATATTTCTGATTGTGTAGCCCGTGCCATCTGTATAAGCAAATCCGTATCTAGCGTAAGAAGCGATCATGCCATAGAGTGAAATTACCGAACGATTTTTATAAACGCAACTACTGTTTCCCATATAATAAAATCTTCCCACTTTATTATGTTGCGCCATTAAGGCCCCATCTATTTTAAGGTTGTCTTCACTAATCATACCCACCATTACTCCGCCTTGCGCCACGAGACCGATGGAATCCGTCCCATCGTAGTTGGTATAAGACAAATCATTGTTTATGAATATGTTTTTGTATTGACTTGTGTCTGATGGTTCTGGTAAAAGGGCGGCGGCAATAGTGATTCGCGCGCTATCTACTTGTCCGTCAATCACAAGATGGTCTTGAATAAAAATTATTCCATTTGACGGGAGCGCGTAATTACCCTGGATTGTTTGGGCGCTGATGCTCCAGCTAGAGCTTTCAGAATCTGAGTCATTACAGTTGCCCAAGCTTGCCCACGAATTTATTTTATACAAGTCAAAAGTGTCATTTGTTTTTAAAACAATGTGATAGCCGACAAAACCGCTTCCGGCCCCATCTCGATAAAATCCGTTCGTTTGCGCGGATAATTTCAGGTCTGCTATGTCCGAGGTAAAACCCGAAAAATCGATTGTTGGTTGGCTTATTTTGCGTCCAGCTTCGAAAACATCTGGTCTTACGGGTATTGAACTTGGGTTCGATTCAGCTGATCTAAAGGTTGAATTGATTCCGCTTCCGGGTGGCGCGTTCACATGTGTATGAACGCCAATTTCATTATTTCCTGAATGATCTGCGTCATCATAAGTGGTGGCGGAACTGGTAACTGTATTATGCGCTACTCCATCAAAACGTATTCCTCCATTTGAGTGGATGCTTCCGAAAATTTCCGTCCCTTGACCGAAACGCATCGCATTATTTCCAGCGAAAGCGTGTTCTGCGATGGAAGGTTTAGCAACTTGGGTTATTATTTTTCTTGTGAATGAAGGATCAAGGTTGGAAGTTCCGACTGATTTTATTTTAACCAAAGTGGAGCCCGGTGATGGAGGGGTAATCGTGAGAGAAAATTGTCCAATCACGCTATCGTTTTTGTTTTTTAAAGAGTGGACATATGGACCAGGTCCGCCTGTGCCATCTTGATAATCGTTGGAAACGTGAGCTAGATGCCATCGATAATAATCTATTCCCGCTTCGGCAGATTGAAATGCCTGTTCGCGATTGTAGGTTGCTCTGCTTGCGTTCAAAGATGTGGCGGTCAAACTGGCAAGCGCGCTGATGATTATTATTGAAACGGCGGCAAAGACTATTGTTTGCAATATAATCATGCCTCTTTTTTTAATTATTTTTTTCTTCTTAATCATAGATTATCTTTTATGTTTCTTATTGAAACTTGCGTGGATACTGTTACTGGCGCAGGTGGTGTATTTTGATTTTTATCAATTGTGACGGTTATTTTTACCAATCTCACAGCTGACACATCGATGGGAGAAGAGAGGGCCACTGTGGCGCCATCGTAATTTCTGTCGTAATAACTAAAAATAGAAGCATTTGTAACATTGGAAACAATAGTGGTTACAATTTCGCTTCCGGTATAACCAAGGGGGCTACCAGTCGGTATTATTACTCCTTTTTGCAGATTTGTTCCATTTAAAAAATA
Organism: uncultured Candidatus Saccharibacteria bacterium; assembly: GCA_964365245.1. Classification (GTDB taxonomy): domain Bacteria; phylum Patescibacteriota; class Minisyncoccia; order Phycocordibacterales; family UBA9973; genus UBA9973. Next base: position 21,029 of record CAYIOX010000002.1, on the reverse strand, counting down.
TCTCACTTTTTCTTTTAATCCATCATCATATATGTCTGAATAAAAAGTGAAGCTTGTGGCGCTCGCCAGATTGATGGCATAGGATCCATTATTGCCAGACGAAGCGGTGCGAATCTCTGCGGTCATTGTTTTTAGTGCCATTCTTCCTGTGTCGACAGCTTCTAGTTCTGTGTTTATAAAAGAATTATAGGTCCAGATATTTTTGGAAAATAATGTAAGCACTCCCATGATAAGCGTAAAAATAGCAACCACAAAAAGAGTTTCAACCAAAGTAAGTCCATTTTTTTTGTTTTTATAATTATTTCGCATTTTATGGATTTAAGGTTATTGTTTGGTTTTGCCAAGCGGCAGAAATGTTTAAAGCGCCATTGGTGTATGTTTGGTATCCTGTTTTTGAAACAGTCAAGGTGTATGTGTCACTTGCAAGTCCGTTCCAAAAAACTTGTCCAGGACTGGAACATGATCCAGAATTTGTTGTTTTTGTTTGATCAAATCCGCTTCTTTGCAAGCGCACTGTGGCGTCATCGATTGTCGCATTCGTAGAATCTTTCACAGAAACCAAAAGAGCTCTGTTTACATGAGGGACGGCTATTAGCTGGAGAGTCTTATTTTCATTTGGGTTGACAACGAAACTTGGCAATAAGGTGGTGCCAGCCAAATCGTAAGATGCGGATGTGAGCAAAACTCCATAAGTATCCCATTCTAAATTTGGAATCGTATAATTGGCGCCTGAGTTTGTCGTAAAATTTTGTGTTGGATATTTCAGTATGCCGACACCGATTGTTTTAGTTCCCGTGAGAGAAAAGCCAATGTTGGGTAATGCCACGCAAGAAGAATCTACTGTTGTCATTGCCAAGGAACTCAATCTGTCTATCGCCAAACTTAACTGGGTTACTTGTTGAGTTACCACATTTGCGTTTGGCTTGATCGGATTTGGTCCCGCCACACCACCTATTGGGTATGTTTGATCTTGCGAATAGCCAGGTTTGGTAGCTGTGAGGTTATAAGCTCCGGTGCCAGGTGGCGCGTCCACTATTTTGATCCATCCACTGCTGTCAGTCGTTTCATCTATGATGGTGTCTGGGTTTGTCTGTGTGTTCACTATGTGCACTGACGCGTTTGCGACGGGAACACCGCTGGCATCGATTGTTCTCACATAGAGCGCGCCGTTGTTCGAGGCGGTTTCAAGCGCGTGTGGCGCCACCAAGGTTGTGAAATTCAAAGTGGAAAAATTTTTACAGTTAGAGCATGTTATGTCCATATCTGCCAATTTATAATCCGCTGGCGAGGTGTCAGAAGGGCTTCCGCCGATTGTTCCATCAAACGTGTCGTCAACGCTTCTGATTGTGGTGACTACGGTAAATGAATAGCCGTCGCGGATAATGTTTTGGTTTCTAATAATTTTGCCGATGGGCAATCCTCCGACTATTCCCACATCAACATAAGGCAGATTTCTCATAATTTCAAACCTTTCATTCGCTAATTCTGTAGCCGCCACTTTGATTCGAGAAGCGACAGCAACATCCATCAATACATTGAAAGCGCTGTAGGCTGACAAAGCCACTATCAGAAAAACGGCGCTACCGATCAGTGTTTCAATCAAAGTAAATCCGCCTTGTGTCGATAAAAGAACGCGAGGGGAGATCGAAACTGATTTTTTTTGATAAGCGTAAAAAGTATGAAAGTTCATTACTTCTATTTTAACTTATTGTGATATAATTCGCCATATGTCAAAGAATATAATTGTCGGCAATTGGAAAATGAATCCGCTTACACTAAAAGAAGCGGAAAAATTGTTTTCTAGCGTGGCAGGATTGATTTCTCTAATTAAAAGAACGGAAATTGTGATTTGCCCGCCATTTTTATATTTGGAAAAATTAAAGAAAATTTCTAGGAAGATAATTTTAGGCGCGCAGGATGCCTTTTGGCAGGAGGAGGGCGCTTTTACGGGGGAAATATCGGGGAGAATGCTTTATGATATAGGCGCGAAATATGTTGTTCTGGGGCATTCAGAAAGGAGAGCTGTGGGGGAAAGCAATATCGATGTTAATAAAAAGATTAAAGCGTCGCTTATGGCGGGGCTTGCTCCGATAGTCTGTGTGGGAGAGAATACTCGAGATGAGAGTCATAGTTATTTTAATTTGGTTAAAAATCAACTTGAGGAATGTTTGAGCGGGGTAAAAAGGACTTCAATTCCAAAAATTGTTATTGCTTATGAACCAGTCTGGGCAATCTCTACCACTCCAAATCGCCAAGATGCTACTTCCTTTGATTGTCGAGAGATGATTATTTTTATCCGTAAAATTCTTTCGGATAAATTTGGTCCTGAGGCGGGAAAGATGAGAATTATTTATGGCGGTTCGGTCAATGAAAAAGATGCGTTGGAATTTTTGCAAAATGGAGGAGTGGACGGATTGCTCGCCGGTCGGACCAGTTTAAATGCGGAAAAGTTTGCAGAAATTGTAAAAACATGCGAAGCATCAAGCAAATAGGAGACATAAAAGGCAAGATCGTGATTGTGAGAGTGGACTTTAATGTTCTAATAAAGAATGGCGTGGTAGAAGATGATTTTAGAATTAAACAAACTTTACCCACCATTGATTTCTTAAAAGAAAAAGAAGCTAAGATTATTTTAATTAGTCATAGGACCGAAAAAGGCGCCAGTCTTCACCCTGTGGCAGACTATTTGAAAATAAAACTTGTTTCGGATTTTAAATTGGGTGCTATGGAAAATGGTGAAGTGGTATTGCTTGAAAATCTCAGGAATTTTATTGGTGAAGAAAGCAACAATGATGAATTTTCTAAAAAATTGGCAAAATTGGGTGATATTTATGTGAATGATGATTTTGGAACTTCACACAGAGAGCATGCTTCGATCATAGGTATTACAAAATATTTGCCGTCTTTTATGGGTTTATTATTTGAGAAAGAATTTAAAAATTTAAGCGCTGTTTTTAAACCCCAACATCCTTTTTTGCTTATTTTGGGTGGAGTAAAATTTAAAACAAAACTCAGCGTGCTAAATAAATTTTCCAATATTGCAGATGAAATCTTTGTCGGTGGCGCTTTGGCTAATAATTTTTTGAAAGCTGGCGGTTTTGATATCAAAGAGTCCATTTTTGATCCCGAAGTGGATATTCAGAAATTTTTGAATGAAAAAAAAATTATTTTGCCAACAGATTTTCTTTGGCATGAAAATAAAATTTTAGATGTCGGACCAGAAACAATAAATAATTTAAAAAATTTAGTTAGTCGGGCGCAATTTGTTTTGTGGAATGGGCCATTGGGCAATTACGAAAATGGTTTTGATAAAGGCACTTTGGAACTGGCAAAAATAATAAGTGAATCAAAAGCGCAATCAATAATTGGTGGCGGAGATACTGTTGCGGCTGTTAAAAAAGTCGGTTCAGAGAAGTTTTCTTTTGTTTCTACCGCTGGCGGGGCAATGTTGGAATTTCTGGCAAATGGCACTTTGCCGGGCATCAAAGCTCTTGAATGATTTTGGATGTTGTAATTTGTATAAAAAGCAGTGCTTGATATAATAATTAAGTATATAAAAAAGGAAGTTAAAAACAAAAAAATTATGACAGAATTCAAGAGAGTAGAAACTTTTTCTAAAAATATTTATTTAATCCTGCGGAATCTTTTTGTTTATCTATTTTTTGTGGTGGGATTTTTAGCTTTCACAAATGTCGCCAATGCGGCGACGTATTGTGTGGATGCTACAGGGGGATTAGATACTAATACTGGCACATCTGTAAACGGAACCTGTTCCGATTCTTCTCCTTGGCAAACTATTGCTAAAGTTAATACTTTTTCCTTTTCTTCTGGCGATTACATTTTGTTCAAACGTGGCGAGGTTTGGCGAGAGCAGTTGACGAAAACTGAAACAGGAATAAACATTGGAGTGTTTGGTGTTGGGAATAAACCTCTCATTGACTCGTCAGACGAAATATTGGGAGCTTCATGGTCAAAAACAGCAGGAAAAACAAATGTATACCAAACTGCGATCACAATACCCTCAACCGGTGGTTATGTTAGAATTTGGGAAAACGATACCCTTCTAACCAGAGTGGCCTCTATTGATTTAGTCGATGCGACACCATCGTCGTATTATCCAAGTTCTGAATCTGCGGGAGCAGCGACTATGTATATTCATGCAACTGCATCAGCAAATCCCGCCACCAACGGCAAAACATATGAATATTCCGCGAGAGACTGGGGTGTTTCTGTTGGCGCTTCATCCACGATTACTAATATTGAAACAAGGAGAAATTATCACAACAATGGATCAATGATAGCTGCTGCAGATTGCATTCTTACCGACATAGAAGCCAATGATGGATCTAAACATAATATTCTAATAGAAGAAGGATGTACTATAAATGGAGGAATATTTAACGAAGCATTTTATGGGACTAATCAATTTATTCCGTTAGTTATATATTCTGTAGCTCCAACCGGGAAATCTGTATCGCTGGTGGATGTAGAAGTTTCCATGAGCCAATACCAAACAAAATGTACGGGGATATATGGACACACAGGTGGAACGGGCGCTTTTGGAAACATATCTATTAACGGAGCGGTGGTAACTAATTGCAAAAGTGGTTATGGTGGCACACTTACAGCCACATCCGAAACTATCAATAATTTCACAAATACGGCACAAGATGGAGCAGATCTTAGTGTCGGAATAACTGTGGTGTCTCCTGCCATAATAACTAATTCTAGTGTCTATGGAAGATATAGAGCTATACTTCTTTCATCGACCGCAACATCTTTATTAGCACAAGCGAATGTTATTTTTGGTTATGCTCATGGAATCTCAGACAGCACTGGGCAAGATATAGAAATACGCTACAATTCTTTTACTGGTGGCGCATCCACATATGGGGTATATGCTCAATTCGGAGGATCAATTATCGCGTATAATAATACATTCTACGGAATATCAAGGGGAATATCTATTACTGCTTCAAATGAACCCACTTTGATAGTTAAAAACAATATATTTCATACTGTCACAACATCTGTGGCTAATTCGACACCGACTGAAGTCTCGAATAATTGTTATTACAACTCTTCAAATCGAGGCGGCACAGGATCGATCACCACAGATCCGCTCTTCGTCTCCACCTCCGATTTTCATCTCCAATCTACATCCCCAGCAATCAACGCGGGAACAGATGTTAGTTTGACCTCAGATATTTCAGGGAATCCTATCGCTGGCCTTCCAGATATGGGGGCGTATGAATATCAACCCGCACCTTTTGCTCCCACCATCGGCGCACCATCAGCTCAATCGGTTTCTTCCATCCGTTGGAATTTCACCGATAACGCAAGTGATGAAACTGGGTTTAGAATTTATGACAACACTAATACATTAGCTACATCTTCGGCTACAACTAATTTAACATATTTAGACGAAACAGGACTTTCTTCTAATACTGCATATTCGGGTCGTTATGCAAAAGCATATAACAGCTTCGGAGAAAGCGTGTCTTCGTCAGTTGCTTCAACCATTTATACAAAAATTGAATCGCCAGTCGGTGCTTCTTGGGATAGCATTGGCATAAACGCAATTACTCTTTCCGCTTCAGGAACATTATCTAATCTTGCTTCTGGCACTTCTGGTCTATATTTTGCAAACACAACTGCTTCAACAAATTCGGGCTGGACGCAAACTAACTCATGGCAAAGCGGATCGCTTTCAGAAAACACTCAATATACTTTTCAAGCTACATCAAGAAATGGCGACTCACTGGCAAATACTGCAGTTGATTTGGGAAGTAAATATACTCTAGCCGATGTCCCAACAAACTTTTCCGCTTCCTCAAACTCAAACAGCGTTAGTTTATCTGTTGATAGCTTCCCCAACGACACGAGTGGCTCATCAGGATATTATTTCTCCCGTTCTGGCGCAAATTCCGGTTGGATACAAACTAACTCATGGACTGATACTGGATTGTCTTGTGGTAATGAATATACATATTCCGTAAAATACCGAAATGGAGACGGAACAGAAACAAGTTTAATTTCTATTACAAAATCCACAAACGGATGTCCTTCTTCCGGAAGCACTGCCCAAAGTAGAATTCGTAATCTTTTATCCATGGGTAATAATACACAAGCGCAACAAGTGGCCAATCAATACAATGTTGTGATTCCTCCGGGAGCTATTTCATCAACAGTAGCAATACCAAATATCTCAAATTCATACACCACTCTCAGAAATGGAGCTAGTGGTATGGCAGTTGTGGATCTTCAGAGATTTTTGAATATTAAATTAAATCTCAATTTAGCCGTTGATGGAAAATTTGGCCCAAAGACCAAGTCTGCAGTTATCTTATTCCAAACTGTAAACGATTTAATTCCCGATGGGATTGTAGGTCCAAAGACGAAGGTGAGAATGAGTGCTATTTAATAGTCTAAAAATTTAAAGCTCTTGAATAATTTTTTTAGCCACTTTGATTGATTCTTTTTCTTTGTATTTTTTTGTTGGAAACATGGGTAGATTGTCTTTAAAATATCTAGGTATCAAGTGTATGTGGAAATGGGGAACATCTTTACCACTAATAGAAAGTTGAACATATCCGCATTTTAATCCATTTTTTATCGCAAGCATTAATTTTTTAGATAATTTAAAAATTTCTGATATTGTCTTATCATCTGCTTCTTGCATCCAAACAATGTGTTTTTTGGGAATGATAAGCATATGTCCATCAGCAACTGGTTGGATATCTAAAAAAGCCAAGAAATTTTTGTCTTCGTATATTTTGTGTGCTGGTATTTCTCCTTTTGTTATCTTACAAAAAATACATGTGTTCATGAGTATATTGTAGCAAATTATGCTAAAATTTGCCCCATGCAACAATATGGTGAATTATTGAGAACCCTCCTAGAGAAAAAGGGTATTGTTAACGAAAAACAAGCAGAGATTTTTTTAAATCCAGACTACAAACGAGATTTGCATGATCCTTTTTTAATGCGCGATATGGAGAAGGCTTGTGTCCGTCTATATGAGGCTATAGAGAATAAAGAGAAAATTGTTATTTATGCTGATTATGACTGCGATGGCATACCCGGGGCTGTGATTCTAAATGACTTGTTTCAACTTTTGGGATATAAAAATTACGAAGTTTACATACCGCAGAGAAATTCTGAAGGTTATGGGTTGAATTTAGAAGCTATTGAAAAGTTTGTTAATTTTGGGATAAAACTTTTAATAACCGTTGATCTGGGAATCACAGCTGTGGCTGAAGTAGCGCAGGCTAAAATTGACGGCATTGATGTGATAATTACTGATCATCACTTACCTCAAGAAGTTTTACCTCGCGCTTGTGCAATTTTGAATCCCAAAGTAGATAATTATTCCGAAAAAATGTTGTGTGGGGCGGGTGTTGTTTTTAAATTTGCGCAGGGTTTTCTTAAAAAATACAAAGAACATTTTAAAACCCGAGAAGGGGCAGAAAAATGGATGCTTGATATGGCGGGTCTCGCCACACTTTCTGATATGGTTCCGCTTACGGGAGAAAATAGAGCTATTGCGTATTTTGGAATGAAGGTGTTGAAGAAATCTCCTCGCCCCGGTTTACAAAAGCTTTTCGCCAAGATGAATATTGTTCAGAAACATCTTTCTCCTGATGATGTGGGTTTTATGGTAACACCACGCCTAAATGCCGCATCCCGCATGGATGATCCGATGCGAGCTTTTGAACTTCTTGCGACTGATGACGAAGTGAAGGCCGGAATGCTTGCGGATCATTTATCAAAAATAAATAATGATCGAAAGACTATTGTTACAAGCATTATGCGCGAGGTCCATAAAAAGTTTGAGACAACAGAAATGAGAGAGGTGATAGTGGTGGGTAATCCGAAATGGCGAGTGGGTGTTCTGGGGCTTGTTGCTGGAAAAATTTCTGACCAATACCAAAAGCCTGTTTTTGTTTGGGGCAAAGATGAAAATGACTGCATCAAGGGCTCTTGCCGAAGTGACGGTTCGGTTTCAATAGTAGAACTTATGACTGAAACGAGGGAATCTTTTATGGATTTTGGCGGACATGAACTCGCTGGAGGTTTTTCTGTTTATAATGAGAAGATATTCTTCTTGGAAGAAGCTTTATCCAATTCTTTTAGTAAAATAAAACAAGAAAATACAACCTCCTCTAGCTCCTCCTTGTCAGGAGGAGAAATGGGAACCTCCCCTGATAAGGGGAGTCAGGAGGGGTTTGATTTGAAGCTGGATTTAAATGCAGTAAATATGAAAAATTGGCGTGAAATAGAGAAGCTTGAACCTTTTGGTTTTGGCAATCCGAAACCAATTTTTCTTTTTGAAAGTGTGAAAATAGAAAAGATAAAAAAATTTGGCAAAAATGGTTCTGGTGAACATTTAGAAATTACTTTTTCTGATTTTAATTTAAATAGAGCCAAAGCGGTGTCTTTTTTTTCTAATAGCGATTCTTTTCAGAAAAAATTATCAGAAGGTATTGCTGTAAACCTGCTTGCCACTTTTGATTTATCAAGGTTTCGGGGAAGAGAAGAGTTGCGTTTGCGGATCGAGGATATTTTTTAATACTTTGTGATAAAATAAATTTATGCAAGATAAAAAAATTACAATTTATACCGACGGGGCGGCGAAGGGAAATCCGGGGAGAGCTGGCTGGGGCGCTGTCGTTTTGTTAGCACAAAACTCTGGCGACTCGAAGGGTGTACATGAGATAGGTGGAAAAGTAGACCATGCTACGAATAATCAAATGGAACTGACTGCACCCATAGAAGCCTTAAAATATTTAAAATCCAATATGTCAAAGGGCATCTTTGACATAGAGATTGTTTCAGATTCCAAGTATGTGATTTTGGGTATCACAGAGTGGATTTTCAATTGGCAGAAAAATAATTGGCGAAATGCTGGGAAGAAGCCAGTCTTAAATCGTGAACTTTGGGAAGAACTTTATGCTCTTGTAAAAGAGTTGAAACCTAAATGGACTTATGTAAAAGGACACAATGAAGACAAATACAATGATCGCGCTGACCTCATAGCCACAAGTTTTGCGGAAGGTGAACCTGTGGAACTTAATCCCGGTAGTAGAGCAGAGCTCACTACGGGACAAGGAAAATAAAATTTAAGTATTTTTAAATGCGAGATAAGATTTTCTATACAATTTGTTTCGGTTTTATTTTTGGGGTGCTTTTGCGCTCTCTTGTTTCTGTAAATTTCTATTTAATTATTTTGTTTGGAGTAATTTCTTTTTCTTTATTTTTATTTTTCTCTCTAATTTCTAAAAACAAGTGCCTGCCTGCCGGTAGGCAGGGGGTATTATTTTCTATTTTTGTTTTAGCTTTTTGTTTGGGTGTCTTTAGATTTATTGTAGTTGATTTGCCGGCGCCGAGTGTTTTCGAGTCAAAAGTCGGACAGAAAGCTTCTTTTTCTGGAGAAATTGTAGATGAACCAAGTATTGGAGAAAATAATCAGAAATTGGCTATAGGAATTTTCCTAGAGAAGGAGAAAACAAAAATTTTAGTGACAATAGATTTGGGTGATGATTTTAAATATGGTGATGAAGTGAATTTTTATGGTAAATTAGAAAAGCCGGAGAATTTTATCACAGATCAAGGTAAAGATTTTGATTATATAAATTATTTACGTAAAGACGGGATTTTGTATGTGATGAGTTATCCGACTATTAAAATTGTTTCTAGGGGTAACGGTAATTTTTTAAAAAGTGCACTCTTTTTTGTAAAAGAAAAATTTTTAGAAAAGATGAATTTTGCAATTCAAAGCCCTGAGTCACTTTTAATGGGTGGGCTTATTTTAGGGGAGAAATCTTCTTTTGATCAGTCTTTGCGAGAGAGTTTTGTGAATACAGGCACCATACATATAGTGGCATTGTCTGGATATAATGTGACGATAGTGGCAGAGTGGATAATGAAATTATTTGTTTTTTTGCCAAAAAATCTCGGTATTGGAATGGGTATTTTGGCTATTTTATTTTTTATACTAATGACTGGTGGAAGTTCTACGGCTATAAGAGCTGGGGTAATGGCTGTGCTCGTGCTCATCGCTCGAGCAACTGGCAGGAATTATGATGTGGCGCGAGCTTTGATTTTGGCTGGTGTGTTTATGATTTTATTTAATCCCTTTGTGCTTGTGTATGATGTTTCTTTTCAGCTTTCTTTTATTGCGACTATTGCAGTTATCTTTTTAGCCCCCAGAGTTGAAAAATATTTCCTTTGGGTGCCAGATTTCTTTAAATTACGAGATATTATGTCCGTAACTTTTTCTGCTTATGTTTTTGTTTTACCTTTTATTCTTTACAAAATGGGCAATTTGTCTTTGGTTGCGCTTCCAGCGAATATGTTAATTCTTCCTTTTATTCCGTTTACAATGTTGTTCGGTTTTATGACCGGCTTCGTCGGACTTATTTGGCATGGATTTAGTGTGCCATTCGGATTTATTTCGTATTTATTTCTCCATTATGAACTCTGGGTCGTCAGTTTTTTCTCAAATTTACCTTTTGCTGCTTTTACTTTCCCAAATTTTCCATTAGGTTTAACCATACTAATCTATGCCTATTTTATCTATAGACTTTTTGGTAGGAGTATAAAACAGTTTATTGCTGAGCCTTTTTAAAGTTTTTTTCGATTACCTCCCAATTTAGATTATCAAAAAATGCTTCAACGTATTTTTTCTTTTCTGAAGTTGGGTAGTCATAGACATAAGCATGTTCCCACATATCAATACCTAAAATCCACGAGAGTCCGTTTAGTTGACCTAAATGTTGTTCATCTACCCATGTTTGTATCAATTGGTCTGTCTGTTTGTCATAATAAAGCACTGCCCAGCCGATGCCACGGGTCATTGCGAGGGTTTTGAACCCATTTAACCAAACATCAAAAGACACTCCCATTTTTTCTATAGCTAATTTTAATTGAGATTGAGCCGGCAGTGGCTTTGCACCACCCTCTAATGATTTGAAATAGTATTCATGATTTCGCATTCCATTAAATTCAAAACTAAATCTACGCTGAATTTCGCTCACTACATAGGGTGCAAAAGCGTCTTCTTTTTCGTAGCCCTTATATTCAGGAATTTTTTCTAAAATCAAATTCGCATTCTTTACATACCCAGCGTAGAGTTTTAAATGCTCCTCGATATTTTTAGCCGAAATTCCTTTTAATTGGACGATACCTGCCTGCGCAGGCAGGTTAAATTTTATTTCTTCAAATTTTTTCATAGTTCGTGTTTACTCACCATGACCCCGATTATTATAATAAAAGGGTCATGCTAGTATTATAGCATGCTGAAAAATCGCAAGAGATATCTTTTACCTCTTATCGTCTTTTTGCTTTTTTTAGGAACTATTTATCTTTTTTTCCTTGATTTTAAAAGCTTAAATAAAGATCTCACCTTTGCGATGTTGGATGTCGGTCAAGGAGACGCGCTTTTTATAGAATCTCCAACTGGCACACAAGTATTAGTGGATGGTGGACCACCGAGAAAAATTTTAAGTGCTCTTGCGCGTGTGATGTCTCCGTTTGACAAACATATAGACGCCATTATTGTCACCAATCCGGACCAAGATCACATCGGGGGATTTTTAGACATCTTAAAAACCTATAAAGTGGACAAAGTTTTTAAACCGGGGACATATAATGATTCAAAAGTTTATCAAAATTTAAAAATAGAAATAAAAAATAAAAAAATTCCAAATATTTTAGCAAAAAAGGGCATGAGGTTGGATATTGGTGGTGGTGCGATTATCGACATTTTATTTCCAGACAGAGATGTCTCATTATGGGACAGCAATGATGGGTCAATCATTGGCAGATTATCTTATGGAAAAACATCTGTCATGTTGACTGGAGATGCTACGATTGAAACAGAGAAAATAATCTTAAAAGAAAATAGAGCTGGCGATCTTCAGAGTTCTATTTTAAAAGTTGGACATCATGGCTCTCGCACTTCTACTGGTGCCTCATTCGTGAAGGCTGTAGCACCCATTTATGCTCTTATTTCAAATGGTAAAAATAATAATTATGGCCATCCGCATAAAGATACGCTGGATACATTGATTTCATTTGGCGTAAAAATTTTTCGCACTGATCTGCTTGGCACAATAATCATGCAATCTGACGGACTTAAAGAAAAGTTTTCATTTAGTAGGTAATTTGTTATATTATAAGCATGCGAGATAAACTAATAGAAAAGTTAATAAAGGGGGAGGAGAAGAGACAGAGAGAAGGGCTTGAACTTATTCCATCTGAGAACTATGTTTCAGAAGATGTTTTGAAAGCTAACGGCTCTGTTTTTACAAATAAATATTCTGAGGGCTATCCAGGTCGTCGATATTATGGCGGACAAGATTTTACTGATCAGGTGGAGCGTCTAGCCATAGAGCGTGTTTGTAAATTATTTAATTGCAAGTTTGCCAATGTTCAACCGCATTCTGGCGCGCCAGCAAATTTAGCAGTATATGCGGCGCTTCTTAACCATGGAGATACAGTTATGGGCATGGACCTTTCGCATGGTGGACACTTGACCCATGGTCATCCGATGACTTTACCGGCAAAGATTTATAAATTTGTCACCTATAAAATGAAAGATCCCAATACGGGAGAAATTGATTATGAAGACATGAGAAGAGTGGCTATTATCAATAAACCAAAATTAATTATTGCTGGATTTTCAGCTTATCCTCGCACTTTGGATTATAAAAAATTCGTAGAAATTGCGCGTGAAGTCGGAGCTATCACCATGGCCGACATGGCGCATATTGCTGGGCTCATCGTTGCTGGTGTCCTTCGCAATCCCTTTGATGATGGTTTTGATATTATCACTTCCACTACGCACAAAACTCTTCGTGGTCCGCGTGGGGGGATAATTCTTACACGAGAGAATGAAGAAATTGCAAAAAAAATCGATAAAGCGATTTTTCCTGGTATTCAAGGTGGTCCGCATATGCACATCGTTGCAGCGAAGGCTGTGGCCTTCGGTGAAGCCATGGCGCCAAAATTCAAACAATACGCAAAACAAATTTTGAAAAACGCAAAAGCCATGGAAGAAGTTTTTAAAAAAAATAAAGTTAGAATGATAGGTGGCGGAACGGATAACCATCTCATTTTGGCTGACGTCTTTGGTTCTTTGGGTGTGACTGGTAAAGAAGCGCAGACAGTTCTAGACGAAGTGGGTATCACCTTAAACATGAATGCGATAGCAGGGGACACAAGGAAGCCACTTGATCCTTCAGGCATCCGTTTTGGAACTCCAGCTATCACTACTCGCGGTTTCAAAGAGAAGGAGTGCAAGAAAGTAGCCGAGCTTATGATAACCGTTCTAAAAAATAAAGATGACAAGAAGATAAAAGAATCAGCACATAAGGAAATCAAGGCTTTGGCAAAGAAGTTTCCAATACCGAGGAGATTCGTTTAGAAATTAATTATAAAAATTTATGCTAAAAGGAAAAACTATTTTAATTACAGGATCATCTTCAGGAATTGGGGCTGCGACTGCTCGTTTGGCTAAAGAATATGGTGCTACACCCATTTTGCATGGTAAGACTGATAGTGAAGACCTAAAAAAAATAGCAAAAGAATTAAGTTGTGAATATATTGTTTGTGATGTGGCTGATAAAACGGCCGTTGATTCTGAAGTAAAAAGAATCGTTGAAAAAGTTAAAAAAATTGATGCATTAGTAAATTGTGCTGGAATTGTATTAGATGAATCTTTTTTGGAAAGCTCTGATGAGGTTTGGTTAGAAATCATAAAAATTAATCTTTTAGGGACAGTTCATTTTTCTCAGGCAACTATTCCTTTTATGCAGAAAAATAGTTATGGCCGGATTGTGAATATTGCTTCAATCAGGGGCCACGAAAGCACCTCTAGTAATGCTCGAATGTCTTACTCTGTTTCTAAAGCAGCCATAGTTAATCTAACTTCATCGTTAGCTAAAGAATATGCTCCAAATATTGCAGTTAATGCAGTTTCACCAGGCTTTATTAATACAAATATAGCAAAATCATGGACTGAAAAAGTTAAAAAACAAGCTCAGACAGCCCTGGTTGGAAGAATTGGAGAACCGAAAGAAATAGCTGAAATGATTTTATTTTTAGCCAGTGATAGAGCTAGCTTTATCACCGGTCAGACTTTTATTGTCGATGGCGGATATTCAATTTCAGGAAAATAATATGTCCATAAAAGGTAAATTGATCGTAATAGACGGCACGGATAGTAGCGGAAAGGCGACGCAAACAGAACTACTCATAAAGCATCTTAAAAAAGATGGCAAAAGGGTGAAAGTCGTTGATTTCCCCGATTACTACTCAAATTTTTTTGGTAAATTTATTGGCCACTGTCTTTCTGAACAATATTACAATTTTGTGAAAGTGCATCCAAAGATTGCATCGGTGCTCTATGCAGCAGACCGTTTTGAATCAAGAGATAAGATAAAGAAATGGTTGAGTGATGGGAATATCGTCATTGCAAATAGGTATGCGAGCGCGAATCAGATTCACCAAGGTGGAAAAATCACTAATACAAAAAAAAGAGAAAGCTTTTTAGGCTGGCTAGCTGAAATGGAATATGAAGTTTTTAAAATCCCGAAACCAGATGCCGTGGTTTATTTAGATGTTCCGATTTCAATAGTTTTGAAATTAATCAAAGAGAGAAATAAGAATAGTAGGAGGGGATACTTGGGAAAGAAAAAAGATGTGCATGAAAAAGATGTTCACTTTTTGGAAAATTCGCGCAAGAGTGCGCTTTGGCTCGCAAATACTCAAAAAGGTTGGGTCAAGATAGAATGTGCCAAGGGTGGAGCATTAGATACTCGTGAAAATATTCACCAAGAAATTTATAAAAGAATTAAAAGAATCTTGAAATGAAAATCAAAATTAAGCGAATTGATAAAACATTACCATTGCCAGAATATCATACTGACGGAGCTGTGGCTTTTGATTTATATTCTCGCGTAGATTCTGTTATTCCAGCAAAGACTTTGGAACGTTTGCCCACAAATATTATTGTGGAAACTCCTAAAGGATATATGCTAGAAATTAAAGACCGTTCTAGCACTTTAAAAAAGAAAGGACTTTTAGTTACTACTGGTTATATAGACAATGATTATTGTGGAGAATCAGATGAGATATTATTGCAAGTTTTTAATTTAACTGAAAATGAGGTAAGGGTAGAAAAGGGAGAAAGACTCGGTCAAGGTGTTTTTATTAAAATAGAAATTGCGCAGTGGGTAGAAACTGATATTATGAATGACAAGAGTCGTGGTGGTTTTGGGACCACAGGACCTAAATAAGTATGCAAAATAAAATACAAAATTTAATAAAAGATGCCTTAAAAAACCTCAGCATAGAAATCAGCGACATAGTTCTTGAACATCCGGCAGATTTGAGCCGTGGAGATTATTCTACGAATGTGGCTATGGCTCTTGCAAAAAGTATCAAAACCAATCCAAAGGCGCTGGCAGAAAAAATAGTTGCTGAGATTTTGAGATTAAATCTTGATAAAAATATTGAAAAAGTGGAAGTCGCAGGTAATGGTTTCATAAATTTTCATTTTTCACGAAAGTTTTTTTCCAAAAATATTGAAGAAATTTTAAATGACGGTGAAAATGTGGGGAAAAACGAGAATTTTTCTGGTAAAAAAATAATGATTGAATACACCGACCCGAATCCTTTCAAGCCTTTCCATATTGGGCATTTGATGACAAACGCGATAGGTGAATCGATCGCAAGAATTTTAGAACATTCTGGGGCTGAAGTTTACCGAGCGAATTATCAAGGCGATGTCGGTCTCCATGTTGCCAAAGCCATCTATGGTTTACTTCAAAATGAAAATTTACAAAGTAGATCTGGTTCTCATAATTTGCAATCTGCAAATATCGGCAAGGCTTATGTATATGGCGCAGGGGCTTATGAAGATAATCCAGAAGCAAAAATAGAAATAGACGAAATAAATATGAAGGTTTATAACAAGACTGATAAAAAGATAAATGAGATATATGATTGGGGTTTTGAAGTGACGATGGAAGCTTTTGAAGATTTATATAAAATGCTTGGAACGAAGTTTGATTTTTACTTTTTAGAAAGTGTCATGGCAGATCTTGGAAGGGAAATTGTGAATGCTCATAAAGGCAAAGTGTTCAAAGAATCAGAGGAGGCTATTGTTTTTGAAGCTGATAAGTATGACCCCAAGCTTCACACGAGAGTCTTCATAACTTCAAAAAATCTTCCGACTTACGAGACGAAAGAACTTGGATTAACTGAAGAGAAATTTAGAACAAAACCAGATATGGATATGTCTATTGTCGTCACTGCGAATGAGCAAGTGGATTACATGAGGGTGGTGGCAAAAGCTATTTCTATCATTCATCCTGAATATGAATCAAAAATGAAACATATCACTCATGGCATGATGCGTCTCGCCTCCGGTAAAATGGGTTCACGAAAGGGCAACGCCATCACTGGAGAGTCGTTACTGAATGATGCTCGCGACGCTATTTTAGAAAAGATGACTGATCGAGAATTTGAAAATCAAGAAAGAGAAAAGATTTCTTCTGATGTCAGTGTATCGGCGATAAAGTATTCAATATTAAAACAATCCATTGGCGGGGACATCGTTTATGATTTTGAAAAGTCTATTTCTTTTGAGGGAGACTCCGGTCCATATTTACAGTATTCTTTTGCGAGAGCAAATTCTATTTTAGAAAAAGCTCAAAAAGAAAATATTTTGCCTGATCCACACGCTTTTTCTGCCGAGATTTTTGAAGTGGAAAAATTGCTGTATAAGTTTCCCGAGGTTGTTTTGCGTTCCGCAAAAGAATACGAACCGCACTATCTTGCAAATTATTTGATAGAAATCGCGCGCGCGTTTAATAGCTTTTACGGGAATATTGTTATTGTTGACAAAAAAGATAAAACTTCAGGATACAAAGTGGCTTTGACTTACGCTTTTTCTTTCATAATGAAAACTGGCCTTCATCTCCTCGGCATCGAAGCTCCGGAGAAGATGTGATTGTGCTATTCGCCTTCAGCCTTTAGTTAACAAAAAATATAATTAGTAATATAATATCTCTATGCAAAACAAAAACAGCATTCTAGCTATTTTTTCTATATTAGTAATAGTGTTGATTCTAGTATTTACAGGTTCTATAAAATCAATAAACAAAGATGTAAACAAAATATCCTCCTTAATCACAAATACAAATCAATTAGCTCAAGTAGCTTCTACATTAGGTGATGGTTTAATCTTTGAACGCGTGGAGGTTACCGATTTTAATGGAATAAACAGCTCGGTTAATGTAGGAAACATTGCCGGTTCAGATAACACAGGAGCTTTGACTGTCAGTCTGTGGGTTAAGTTTGGCAAGAGTGATTTGACTTCTATAGAGAATTTGGTAGGGAAGACGACTGGTCAAACTGCCTCATGGTATCTTTATAGAAGTTCTAATGAAAGATTAAGTTTCAATGTATGCAATAGCTCAAGTTGTGATTTTAATACAGTAACATCAAGCGCTTATCGTGATACCACCACCTGGTATCACATAGTCGGAGTATACAATGGTGCTAATAATTACATCTATGTAAATGGTATTTCAGCAGATTCTACTCCAGGATCTTTATCAGGAAATATAAGAGTTCGTCCAGAACCTGTATGTATAGGAAGTCTAGGAGCGACTTGCAACAGCGCGTATTTCACCGGAAGCATGAAAGATGTTCGCCTCTACAACCGCGCTTTGTCATCCTCAGAAATCTCAGAGCTCTATGCTCTAGGAGGTGGAACGACAACACTTCCTATTACTCCACCTGCCACACCACCAACAGTGGATGGAGTTTCTTTAGACACACAGATTCCAATTCAACCCCCCTCTGATAAAACATCTCCCGTTATTTCTAATATAAACTCAGACAATGTTGAAATGAGTGAAGCTACCATTAGTTGGAACACCGATGAATTGTCAGACACTCAAATAGAATATGGCAAGAACACTTCTTATGGTTCCTCCACTACTTTAAATGCGACTCTAACCAAATCACATTCTCAAACTATCAATAATCTGTCTCCCGACACTACTTATCACTACAGAGTTAAATCAAAAGATGCTTCTTCTAATCTAGGACAATCATCCGATCAAACATTCATCACTCAATCATCTAAAATACTGGAAACTCTGAAAGCCCAGATACAATATCTAAATCCGCCTGCTAACGCTGTGGTTATAGGGAGTGAAGCGATTAAAGAATTGCCGACTTCGGCGCTATATAGTTATATGGTCAACTTTCAACCCGGTGATGAAGAGATTGTGACAACAAATCCACCGCCATTCAGTTGGGTATATGGTCCCAATGTGATTAATGCATCAACTAATACAAAACCATATATATTCCTTTTTCAAGCTGCTTATAGTGAAGCCGATCTAAATGCGCAAACAAATCTTATTGTGGAAGTGCTTACTCGTTCCAATGCTTATAATTTCCTTGATCATTTTATTCCTAATTCTACAGTATATTGGCGCATAGGTTATGCGGAGGATACAGAAATGGGTTCAAGTGATATAACAGATGATCCTGATAAAAACTATGTAAGCACTACGGACCCCTTACTCATATCTACTTTCCGTAATCAGGTAGGATGGAGTTCAATTCATTCTTTTACTATAAAAAATAATGCAAGGATATGGGATAGAGCTATGTTATCTGATGAAACATATTTAATTTCAAAAGGAGGGACAAAAGAAAAACCCATTCATCCTAGAATATTTTTTAATGATGAAACCTTACCGGCATTCAGAGAAGTTATAAAAGCTACTGACGATTGGGTTTCATTGAAAAAAACTTTGGAGGAAAGTTCAATGGCGAATCCTAGTATATGGAATAAAAATTTTATGGCTACAGCGCCGAAAGATGATGTATTCCGTATTTCTTTAGCTGCATTCTTTTGGCAAATGACAGGAGAGCAAAAATATCTTACTCCTGTTTCAACTGAAGCATTTCCTAATCCTCCCTCAACGGTAGAACTCCTTGTAGCAGCTGCTGAGGGTTATAGAGATACTGGAGCTTTTACAGCAGATATGCTCGGAAGGGGTAGAAGTATTTATAGTATTGCTCTTGCTTATGATTGGTTGTATCACAAAATGTCCCCAGAACAAAGAGCTAAGGTTCTTGCGGTTATAGAAACACAAGCTAAATGGGTTATGTATGGAAATGTGTTTAGTAATGGAACACAGGGCGGATGTTCGGAATATGCAGATCCTAAAGATACTCCGATTAGTGGACTGTATCCTAATGGAAGGAGAGTAAGGTCTGGATGTATCGTCTATCAGGCGGAAGCGCATCAAGGTCAGGAATTCCATAGTTCTATTATGGGGGCTTTAGCGGCATATTCTGAAGGCGATAATTCACGACGACTTCTTGAATTAGTTGCAAATATTATTATTGGTAAACCAAGCTGGAATACTCGCGAGGGAAGTGATGGTGGACATTATACAGGATGGGAAACAAGTTTCTCTCTTCAGAATCAATTGCAATTCGCGTCTGTCTTTCCAGAAGTTCATTTTGAATACAATCCTTTTTATAATGATGAGTTGGCTGATTGGTGGAGTAGAATACGCCCTGTAGGTTCTGAATCAGAATTATTCCCTTGGGGTGATACGGATGCAGGATTTATGCCATGGCATTATTTTGGTTATACTTTGGCTCATATGACCCAGGATAATTTTGCCCTTGGACATTATCAAGCCCAAAAAGCAACTGTTTATAATCCATCGTTTGATTTTTTGGATACTCCATTTGCTGGTAAACTGGCGGTTCAATCTATATTTAAGGATATGCCAACTGCGTCAAAAGTGACTAAAAGAGATTTAGGTAAAGCATTTCTTCTAAGTGGTTATGCTATGGGTTGTTCATATCAATCTGATGATCCTAAATGTTTTAAAGAAGGTGTAGGATTTATATTCGCAGATAGACCACTTGGCACTCACGGTAAACATGGTTCTATGGTAGATTCTTCTTTTGAGCTTTGGGCCTACGGTCAGACCATTACAGAAAATGGACCTATTGACTGGGGTTCCAATAAATTGGCAGAAAATCACTATTCGCTTCTCGTAAATGGTGCTGGACCAGAAAAAGGACTGAATCAGCCTTTCTTTGCTCGTATATTCGCATTCAAAAATTCTCCAAACGGTTCTTCAATCCCATACATATATGTAGCTGGTGATAGTTCAAATACATATAATTTTTTCCCGATAGGTAGCGCGACTGCTGATGTAACAAAAGCAAATCGCCATCTCCTCATGGTTCGTAATAAATACTTTGTAGTATTTGATGAAATGGAAGCAGATAGACCAGCTAAATTTACTCAAATATATCATGTCTTGGATAATACTTTAACAAAATATCCAAATGACTCTACAAATGAAGGAATATTTTCATATATAAAAAATAGAACATCTGCTCCATTGGAGAAAAACCCTGGTCGCTATCCGTATTACAATGCACCTACTAATCCAAAACCTGTTCAAGTCTGGGTATCGCAAATTGCAAATACTGATGATAATTCTCTGACAGTAGACTATAGAAATCGTTCTCAGGATAATTTCTTTACCAATCCTGTTAATAATAGAGTTTACGGAACTCAAGGACCTGTGACGAGTATATATTTTTCTTCTAAGGTTACTAAAATAGATGAAAATGGCAAAGTTGTCTTTATTACTACCGCTGAAGCTAATGCCATACTCGCAGATTTAGTAAGTAATGGTTATATCTCAAGCGGAGGAATTATTCTCGGTAAATTTCGTGAATTTGCACAATATATGGATGCAAATTCACCTACGAAATATAGAGATTTATCATTGAGTGGAACATACACTGACACACAGAAAGAACAAATATACAAAGTTCTTTTGATAAATTTTATTACAGATTCACGATACTACTCTGTCTGGACATCCAACAAGGACAACGCTTCCTCCTTCCACTTCATGACCGTCATTTATCCACAGAAGCCAGGGACAAATGCTCCAACA
>CAYIOX010000001.1:6954-35844 GCA_964365245.1 uncultured Candidatus Saccharibacteria bacterium | reverse complement strand
GCGAGTCATACGAGCCAATTCTCGTTCTCCGTCCGTAGTTTTACGAAGGAGGATCGTCGCCACTCTTGATATATTAAGTTATAAACTAATACTAACAAACCTATTTTACAAATGCAACTAAATCTTTAACTATAGCCAATCGTTCTTCAGGTGAACCGACCACTTTCACAAATGGAATTTTATGTTTTTCCAAAATATCTCTGATTCGCTTGTCTATCGCTTGTTGAAATTTTATATCAGTTGTTCGCACCCCATCATCTTCAATAGCAAATTCCCCACTGGGTAAATATAAAACAAGATCGTATTCGCTAAATCTTGGTGTCAATGTTTTAGTGGCAAATTCGATCAGAGATAATTCTTCGAAAAACAAATGGTGTATATATGCAAGCAAATCTATGCCACAACGATCAGCCACCCACTTACTATTTGTGCTTTCTAGCTCAATTTGCTTGGCAATTAGCCAAAGTTCTGTTTCGGTAGTCGCAGTTTGATCAAGATTATATCCTGCTTCCTTAGCCATTCGCGCCGCTTCGGGCAAGATTTTAAAATCAGGAAAATGCTTATTTATTTGTTTCGCTAAAGTGGTTTTACCTACCCCTTGAGCACCAATAATTGCGATTTTCATAAATATTTTGAATAACCCGATGAGAGAGACTTTTTGAAGGGGTTTCGAGGCTGACGAGCCGAGAACTTCAGAATTTTTTAAGCTTCAAAAAATTCGTACCGAAAAAAAAGACTCTCTCATCGGGTTCCCTCTCTCCACCCAGCCATATATTCTTTTTGTCTTTTTGTTAAAGTGTCGATCTTCGCGCCTAAACTTTTTAGCTTCATGGTAGCAATTTTTCTATCAAGAATTACCGGCAAAACATGAACTGACTTAGAAAGTTTTCCTTTATTTTTTAAAACAAATTCTGCCGCCAAAATTTGATTGGCAAAACTCATGTCCATAACCGAGGCCGGATGCCCTTCTGCGCTACCTAAATTCACCAATCTTCCTCCAGCCAGCACAAATATGGTTTTCTCACTTTCCCCAATTTTTATTCTGTAACTTTCCACAAAATCTCGCAAAACTTTCCTCTCTTTAGTAATTTTTTTAAGCCCAACAAGATCAATCTCCACATCAAAGTGTCCAGAATTTGATATGATACATCCATCCTTGATAGTTTTAAAAGTGTCGAGTCCTATAACATTTATATTGCCAGTAACAGTGCAAATAAAATCAGCCTCTTCGGCCGCTTGGGTCATCGGCATAACTCTAAACCCATCCATGAGCGCCTCGATAGCCTTGACCGCGTCAATTTCCGTAACTATAACACTTGCCCCCATCCCTCGAGCTCGCATGGCGAGACCTTTTCCACACCACCCGTAGCCAGCAACAACAAACACAGAACCAGCAATCAATTTGTTGGTGGCACGAATTATCCCATCTAATGTAGACTGTCCTGTGCCATAACGATTATCAAAAAAATGCTTGGTCATGGATTCATTTACTGCAATGACCGGAAAAAGAAGCTTCCCTTCTTTTTCCATTGATTTCAATCGAGTAACACCAGTAGTGGTTTCCTCGGTTCCCCCGAGTATATTTTTTATTTGATTTAATCTTTCAGAATGTAATTCACCTACCAAATCTGCTCCATCATCCATAGTGATATCTGGATTCATATCAAGCACACTTCGTAAGTGCTTCATATATTCATTTTTATCTTCACCTTTTTTGGCAAAGACTGGAATATTAAAATTCTTAACCAACGCAGATGCGACTTCGTCTTGAGTAGAAAGCGGATTAGAAGCGCAAAGCCCAACATTGGCGCCAGCCTCCTTTAACGCAATCATTAAGTTGGCAGTTTCTGGGGTCACATGCAAACATGCTCCAATAGTAATATTTTTAAATGGTTTAGATTTCTTAAAATCTAACGCAATAGCCGAAAGAACCGGCATATCCTTTTTTGCCCACTCGATTTTAATTAACCCCTTCTTTGCCAAATTGATATCTCGAATATTATATTTCATTATATTTAACAGTTACTTCCCACCATTCTCGCAAAAACACAATAAAGATCCCAACAAAGAGACCAAATAGTCCTCCTAAAATAATAGCTGTGGATAGCTTGAGACCTACTGAAACAAAAGAAATATTTGGCGATTTTACAACTTGTGTATCACTTATGCCATTTAAAATCTTATAGTTAATATTTATTTGATCTTGTAAAGAATTTATCTTGCTTTGAATAGAGCTCATTGCTAAAAATTTAGCAGTTTCATCTACACCAGCAGATTCCAATCCTTTTTGAAACATATCTTCCGCTATTTTTTGTCTACGCACAAATTGCGCCAATTCTTTCTCTAAAAAGTTGCGCTTATTTAATATTATCCTTTGATGTTCTTTAATAACAATATCGGTCAACGCGCTCAAAGCCTCTTTCCCCTTCTCGACGTTCTGAACATCCGTGCTTATCTTGACGATCTGAGTATTATCGACATCTTTAGCTTTTATCTCTGATAGCTGACCCACACTAACGCCTAATTGTAGAGCAATTGATTCGTGATACATTTTGTTATTTATTTTTTCAACAACTTGGATTGACGACTCGATATTCTGACCCTCTATTTGTCCCATTTGAATAATTGTATCCACCGTAAAAATTTTAGGTTTAGTCAAGCTGATCACTCCCGCTATCACGGCTACAACACAAACCACTCCAAGCAACAGAAGCTTCCTATTAAGAAGTATTTTAAAATGACTGGCAAGCTTCATTGAGTCCTGATCACCTTTAGTTTTATATTCTACCTCCATATTTGGCATTGTAGCATAAATCTCAAAATTATTATACAATACACCCTGCTATGAAATTGACAGAAAAAATTTTGAAGATTGTTACTAATCCAAACATTGCGCTTAAACATATTTGGAGAAAAGTCCCTATTGGCTCTTTCGAACTTCGATCTCGTTTTGACGCCTTTGATAAACCTTCATATGCCTATGGCATTTATAGAGCTGCTAAACTTGCGAGAGCGCTTGGCATACCTAAAATAAGTGTAATCGAATTTGGAGTGTCAAAAGGAAATGGACTTTTGGCGATGGAAAAAATAAGTAAGAAAGTTGAAAAAATTACCAGAATCAAAATAAATGTCGTGGGTTTTGATACTGGCATTGGACTTACTCCCCCACTCGATTATCGCGACATGCCATACGAATGGAAAGTAGGGGAATTTAAAATGGATATTAATCATTTAAAAAATAAATTAAAAAGAGCGCGTTTAGTATTAGGAGACGTAAGCCAGACAATTAAAAAAGAAATGAATAATTTTATGGAAGCGCCTATTGGATTTGTTTCTTTTGACCTTGATTTTTATTCTTCAACAAAATCAGCGTTTAAGATTTTTGATGGACAAGATGTCATGATGCTCCCGCGTGTTTATTCATATTTTGACGATGTTTATAGCTCAGAATCTGACTGCTCTGATTTTACAGGCGAACTTTTAGCAATCAGAGAATTTAACAACGAACATCTACACGCTAAAATATCAAAATGTCGCGGGCTAACTCAATCATGGAATCTTAGAAGTTCTTGGACAGAAGGTATGTATATACTGCACAACTTTAATCATTCTCTTTATAATAAAAATGTGCATCTGGATTCTTAATTTTTCTATAAATTCCTTTTCGAGAAAACCAGCATCCATATTTATTAAAATAATAGAGTAGGCCCTTTGCATGACTTAGGGCTATCTTTTTATTTCTATATGAAACACGTTGCGTGTGATGAATAGCTAGAGCGGAGGAAGTGTAAAGAACGCAATATCCCCCGAGCCACACTCTTAAACAAAAATCGACATCTTCTGGAGCATAAAATATATTTTCATCAAAAACCCCAATTTTATCGAAGATTTTTTTTCTGACCAACCAACAAGCTGAGATACAATAATCAGGATAGAAATTTGTTTCTCTTTCTGCGTATAATTCATCTTTGTCAGCCAGTTTTTTAAAAAAAGAAAATCTGGTGGCTAATATTTTAAATACTTTTGTTTTTAGCGTAGGAAATTTTTTAAATGAAATTTGCAATATGCCATCCGGATATATAAGTTTAGGACACACAATGCCAATTTCATTATTGTTTTTAATTTCTGAAAGAAGTTGTTTAACTGTATTTTTCTCTATTTCTACGTCTGAATCCAAAAATAGAACATATTCCCCCCTCGCTTTTTTGAGGGCCAGATTTCTTGGGTAGGTGGTTCCCCTATTTTTCTCTAATTTAATTAGACATACATTAGGAAATTTTTTTTCTATATCTTCTAGCAATATTAATGTTCCATCGTTTGAACCATTATCTACGATAATCATTTCAAGCTGTTCATCAGCATTTTTTACGCTTTCAACTAAATGCTCTATGCATTTTTTAATATATTTTTCTGAATTCCAGGTGAGAATAATTGCGGATATCATAAAAAAGACGGGGCTATGCGCAGAATGCGACACAGCCCCACTTGATTCAACTTACACCATCTTGTTCGTCTTCGACAATTTTTCCCCTCATCTCCGTCGTAGAGATAGACTGACACCCAGAAAAGACATCCTTAGGAAGAGTCATGAAATCCGCCCCGTTTGCCTTAGCGAAATGCAACTTTTGCTCCGCAAAAGGATCGTCCACCGTTGTGACAAGGAGATTGGGCTTCAACCGCTTGAACTCTTTTGCAAAGTCAAAGATTGGATTGCTTGGGTCTTTATCACTGATATCCCCCATCACCACCTCATCCACCCATCGAACGGCTTCAAGCATCACACGACGTTGCGCTTCAGAAAGCACTGGCTTTCTTCTTTTGAACTTCATCATCTCCTTGTCACAAGCAAAGGAGACAATAAGATAATCGCCAAGCGCCCTAGCGTCCCTAAAGAACTTGATGTGTCCGGGATGAAGGAGCCCGAACCCTCCCGAAACAAATACTTTTCTCATAAATTTTTTCTTTCATTTATAATATATCATTTTTTCATAAAATGTAAATAGTTCTCTCCTGTATTCATTAAAAAAATTAATCTAGGTTGCCAATTTAAAAAGATTCTTATTTTTGAGCGTCCAGATTTTAATAGTAAAAAAACGTAAAAAAGAAGTCGGTAAAACAAAAACAATAGCATATATGATTTTAATAAAAACTCTTTTGTAAAAATTATCATATTTCACTCTTTGTAATTCTATCAAAGCTGAGCGTTTATTTCCACCAACTAGGTATGCAACAACAGATTTAAAATGCAGTTTAGCAAGTCTATTATGCATATTATATTTTTTACGTTCTTCTTCACTCATGTTTTTATTTAGATCTTCAAAAACATGAATATTATGTAATTTGACTTTCCATTGATTCTCAAACCTAGACAAGCTAGATTGCCTGATTCGTATCCTTACTAAATCTTCATTTAAAAATCCAAAAGTATACCCAGCGCGAGCAATGCGCAAAAACATATCCCATTCTTCTGAGTCGCGAAAATTCTCATCAAACATGCCAACTTTTTTAAAAATTTCCTTTGGGATAAGGACAGTATTCAGCTGACCGAAGAATCCGTCCAAAAGATTTTCAAAAACTTGCCCGCTCGGCGCTTTGAATTGATGCTGGTACAATTCCGTGAGATTTTCATCATAGAAATGCTTCATATTACAATAAGCAATATCAAATTCAGGATGGTTTTGCAAAAATTCGACCTCCCTTTCTATTTTTGTTGGCAAATAATAATCGTCCGCATCCAAGAAAGCTATATATTCTCCACATGTCGCCCGTATTCCATTGTTTCTGGTAACTGCAACCCCATCGTCGTTCCCCTTTATTAATTTAACTCGCTTATCACTAAGATATTCATCTTTAATAATTTGAGACGTATGGTCTGTTGATCCATCGTCAACGACAATAAGCTCAAAGTTTTTATATGTTTGGTCTAAGACACTTTTAACACTACCCCTTATATATTTTTCCGCATTATATGCAGGTATGATTATAGAAACTAAAGGACTCATAATTTTTTATTACCTATTACAAGACTTCTTGGGTATTTTGTTAAGCCACCCTTCCACTCAAAAAATATATACTGAATAAGTATAGCAAAAATCGTGAACCATATTGAAGCTCCTGCAGTCATGGTACCTCTAATAGTTATAAAAATAAAGGCTGTTGCGATCGCGCACATTTGTATGGTAAGTATTCTTGGACGTTCATATGCTAGAAAGAACAACCAGGTAGACCATAAACCTAATAAATAAGGCATTATCAGCACCCCGAGCTCTCGAAAATCACTATAATAGTATGCTAAATGTCCCGCCGAGTTAAATGGACCGATGTGAGATATCGGCGCATAAGAAGTTTGATAATCTTGACCAGATAAGAAATTCACTCCAGCTATACCAGTCAATTTATCAATCCCTTGATATAAACCACTAAAAGTATTATACCCAAAAAAAGGACTTTCCAATGGATTTTGCACGAAGGATTCAACCGCCGGAATGGTGCCTGTAAAATAATAGTAACTGTTAGAAACAAACTTTTTTAGAAAATTATTATCATGACCTCGTAAATAAAGGATTGAGGCAAACAATGAAAAAAGGATAAATATCAGAGCTAGAATGTCAAAATAATTTTTAGCTTTCAACTTTATGCCTTTAGCTAGATACCCAGCCAACAATGCTCCTATCAAAAATAAAAACGTGTTTAAAATACCTCCTCTCCCAGCTACCGCCACATCAGTAAAAACCGAAAGTATCACAGTGATAGCCGTTAAGATAATGTAATATTTTTTTCTTGAAGAGAAAAAGCATAGCACAGCTAAATTAACCACCAGCACATAACGGAAAATAGAAAAAAGTTGCAAAATTTTAGGATATGTAAAATCTCCACTCACATTAGAAACCCTAATTTCGCCAAGATGGGCCAATGGATTGCCGTAATGAAGCATTAATAGTATATATTTTCCCAACACACTCACCAGCACTAAAATAAAAAGAAAAATAGAAATTTTCTCTAAAAATGCAAGATAAGAATAGTCTTTGTGCGGCAATATTATACTTGGAATGATTTTTTTTGGCAATGCTTTATATATTGCCACACTCATACTACCAATAAAAAAACCTACAAAACTTAACATAAAAAGAAATTCCGTCTTTGGACTGAGATCAATATAATAAAAATTAAAAAAATGATCTAATTCATATACAATAAAATTTAAAAACCATACGCCAAAAAAAATGACCAACGGATTAAGCCAAATTTTTCTAAAAAAGAAAGGAGTAGCTAGAAAAGATAAAACAAGTAATAACCCAGAGACAATTGTTGGATTAATCATAAGCTATCTTTCTTTTTATATGCCTTTATAAAAATAATATCCCAAAATAAGCGAAGTTTTATCAGAGGACGGAGTGTATTGCCTAATACTTTTTTTATAATGCTTTGGTTGTAATCATAAAAACCGATTTGTCCTACCTCAAAACCGCTTTCTCTAAATAATTTTCTAAGCGATCGGGAAGTAAAGGATTCCTCATATCCACATATCATATGACGCGCCTTGAGAAATTTAATATGGAACCATATAAAAATATTTTTTAGCACCGGGATATGTGGAATGGTTCCATATCGCTGATTTAGAACAAGAGTAGTAAGAGAAAAAGCTGGAACTGTCTGAAATGTAAAACCTAATGGCCGTGTAATCCGAGAAAGCTCCTTTAAAGAAAGGGTGATATCATTTGAATGTTCTATAACACCGATACCAGCCGACAAATCAATAGTATCGGATCGCAAGGGAATATTTTGTATGTTGGCACAGATAAAATAACCAGGGATATGATATTTTTCAAAATATCTTTTTGCGGTTCGTAAAATGGCTATATCAAAATCAATAGCAACAACTTGCACACCCATTTTTGCAAGCGCAAAACATAAAAAAGATGCACCCGAACCAATTTCTACAAACGTCGACCTTGCAATAATTGGCTCAATGTGTTTGAGAATATATGTTAAATTATTTCTGTTATAGGCCACCAATTCTTTTTCCCAATCGAAACCATGATAAAATTCTTCCCACTTTTTATGCGCTAAAGCTAGATCATTCCCTAAACCATCTTGACCAAAAAACACAGGAATACCATCAATTATTTGATATTGTTTCAAACATTTTTTACAACCGAGTAAATCGAAAGTCATCTCTAGATCTCCTTTACAACTCGGACATATTAACATTGAGAGTAAATTTTTATCTATCATATAAGATTATTATACAACTGGAACACTTGTGCGACACGATTGTGATAAGTATGATCTTTAAGCGCTCGATCGACCCCTTTTTTCTTAATTTTTTTTCTTTCTTCCTCGTGCGTAATATAATATTCTATTTTATTAAACCAATCATGTGGATCCATGGTAGCTATCACCAACTCATCTTCTTTAAAATATCTCCGCAGAGCTGGCACATCATCGCAGATTTCAAAACCACCACAGGCAGGAATTTTAAAAGTACGCTGATTCAGTATATAATGCGGTTGACTACCATCAGGCTCTCGCTCGTGAAAATTGAGAGAAATTTTAGCTGAACTGTACAGTTCTCTCTCTTCGTCTCTCGGCACCATAATACGCAATTTATTTATCCAATTAGAAATTGTAATTACCCCAATATTTCTCATTAGCTTCTGTAGTGCTTTTAGAAAATTATCTTTAAGAGTCCAACTGGGTCCAAATAAACCAACTTTGTATTTTTTGGATAAAGGCTTTAAAATTTCAGAAAAAAGTTTCTGTTTCTTTTTTAAATTTGCTCCAAGAAACACTATGTCATATTCATACTTCTCTACTGATTCAGTGGGAAAATGAATTTGTTTATTCGCGGCATTAGCTATCACATGATAGGATTTGCCTGTCATCTCAGTAAAATCATACATACCCTCAGGTTCTCGTTCTCCAAAATACACATCAGCCACATCTTGATTCTTTAATAAATCGTTCCAAATCTCTAACCCCGCCACCGGTGGCCAATGAATCCATAAAAAAACCTTGGTGCCATTTTTTCTGGCCTGTTGTAAAATCTGGATATCTCGCCCTGAAGTCATTAAGTTAATCGCAGTCATAAAAAGATTGGGGTTCGTTTTTTTAAAACAATCAGCAAGATTGTCTGCCGCAGTGAATACAAAAAATTCGTGTCCTAAAGATATGAAGGCGTCTCTCCAACCTTCATAGATCCACCGGTCTGCCCCAAGCGCTTCTGGATATGGAATGTGATAAAGTATTTTCATTTTTTTGTTCTAAAATATTTTTCCAACAAAAACCGATCTTTGGAAAAAAAGTAATCTCCATAGCAACCCATAAATGTAAATCCCCTCTCATGGAAAAACTTAAATACTTCAATATAATCAGCCGAATGAGGGCCTTGGCGAAGCGAAGAGATCTCAATGAATACATTATCTACCATGTTTCGTAATGTTTCACTGCCACCCTCCAGTAATTCTTTTTCTACGCCTTCAACATCTATTTTTAGAAAATCAATATGGTGTATGTTATGCACTTGTATAAAATCATCAAGCTTTATCACAGACACAGCGCGAGTTTCCACTTTTTTAACCCCTTCGCATTCAAAATATGATTGCAGAGGCAAGAAAGAGCTAGCGTCACGATATGAAAACACATTGAACATTTCCGTTCCTGTTTTATTTAAAAAAGCAACTGAAAAAGTTTTTACGCGTTCTTTAAAGGAATGCGTCCTTTTCATTAAGTGTTGCATGCTCTCTTTTTGTGGCTCAAAACAATATATCTCTGCTTCAGGAAAAAAATGTGCAAGTGTGCGTGCCATGTCCCCATATGCTGCACCAATATCAAAAACAACCTTTATAGGAGAAATCCCAGCCCGAACAAAGGCCACTTCATCGGCAACAAAATAAATTCCGTCTTTTCCAAAGATGGAGTGTTTTACAGGACGAAGTTTTTCTTTGATATTTCGGATAAAGTCAAAACTATAGAGGGAGTGGATTATATTTTCTTTTAATTTTTTAATCATATTATTTTTTGCCTCAATAGATGCATTTTATGATAGAAAGAATTTCCAAAAAAGGAAAAGATATACTGAATATATGCGGAAATATTCAACGGACTAGCTTTTATTGCTTTTCGCATATACATTCTTCCTTTTTGTTTATCTTTCATTCTGAAATATTTACCTCCAATTTTTTGAAAATAAAAACTTTTCATTTTTGAATCTTTGTTGAATATGTCTTTGTATTGATCCATAACGAGGAGCTCTAGACCAGCAGCTTCAGTAAGCTTGTCGCCAAGCCGAGGTCCCACATGTTGTCTGATTTCAAGCACTGGTTCTCTGATATATTCTATCGTATATTTCTCAGATAAACGTAAATACAACTCCCAATCCTCGCCTGTAGTCACTATCTCGTTGTAACCATCCAATTTTTCTAGTATATCTCTTCTCAAGAGTGCATTTGATGCAGAACCAGTAAATGCATCTTTTTGTTTAAGTAAATCTTTTAGAATCATTCCCTGTAGACCCTGTAGAGTAGGTCGAAATTCGCCAATTTTTTTACCTTGTTGGTCAATCCTTACAAACCCCCCATAAACCAAAGCCGGCTCATGCCCGGGTTTTTCGAAGAGCGCAAGCTGTTTGATAAGTTTATTAGGAAGCCATCGATCATCGTCGTCAAGATACGCTACATATGTTCCTTTGGCATTATGCCAACCTAAATTACGCGCTTGTGCAATATTCATCTGTGGATGACAGATATAACGAATACGCTGATCATCAAAATTTTTAACCACTTCACTAGTTTCATCTTTGGAACTATTATCCAAAACAATAAGCTCAAAATCCTTATAAGTTTGAGCTAAAACGCTTTTAATAGCTTCTCTACAATAATCTTTACGATTAAAAGTAGTTATAATAACGCTTATTGTGGGGGTGGATTCTTCCATGATTTAGTTACCTTTTTAAGACCGTCTTTTAATGAAATTTGAGAAATCCAACCTAACTCTTTTCGTATCTTTTTGCTATCAAGGGCATAACGCATCTGTTCTCCTGGTCGATCGGGATGATAAATAGGATTTGACTTTTTATTTAAGATCCTAGCAATATTAGAATACAGTTCATTGAGAGTCGTTTCTTCACCCGTGCCAAGATTAAAAATTGGATTAGAATAATCATTAGGTAAATCAAGCGCCAAAATATTAGCATGCACCACATCATCGATATATACATAATCACGAGTTTTGTTTCCATCTCCCCATATTTCAGCTTGCGTATTGTTCATAAGTTTCCGAATATAGTCAGCCATTGCTCCAGTTACTTGCCGTGGCCCATACACCGCCGGATAACGAAGAACAACATAAGGCAGTCCATACATTTTTTTGTAAAATTCTAAATACTGTTCGATAGCTCTCTTTGATACAACATAAGCAGAGACAGGATCAACAGGTTCCGTTTCCTTCACTGGTAAATTTGGATTATTGCCATATAAAAATCCAGAAGATGCTAGGAAAAATTTCTGCACTTTGAGTTCTTTAGCTTTTTTGAGCATGCGAAGAGTGCCCTCAAGGATAGGAAAATCAAGCAGTGGGTTAAGAGCTGATTTTGGCACTAATACATAAAATGCAAAATGAAAAATAATTTCAGGCTTTTCTCGATCCATAATGTTTTCAATTTCCGGATCAGCGAGATTAAGTTCATAGAAAATTGCTTTGGGATTGAGATTTTCCCTCCTTCCCGTGCTTAAATCATCAACAATCACGACTTTTGCACCCTGTGCAATAAGAGCATCAACAGTATGTGAACCGATAAAACCAGCTCCCCCAGTTACCAATATTTTTTTATTTTTTAGATTCATAATACTTTTTCAAAAACGGACGCTTAACTGTAATAAGATACACAATAAAAAATACAACTAAATAAACAATCACACCCATTCCTACCAATAAAAAAACATTAACAGTCGAATTCATTAAGTTTAACACACTAAACATCATAATTGAAGCGATAAGCGAGCAACAAAAAACACCAACAACTCTGGGAGTTATTGCTCTCATATGGGTTTTTTTGGCAGACAAATACATTAAACCAATAAAAACAAACAATTGAGCCACTAAAGTGCTTATAGCTGCTCCATATAAACTAAAATGAGGAATAGTAAATAAATTCAATCCAATATTTATTAACATACCAAAAAAGAAAAGCCAAAAAATTTTATTCTGCTGATTAAATATAACAAGAATCTGCTTGAAGGGCATATATAGATATATAAAAAACGTAATAAAAATCAGTATTTTAAAAATAGAAACAGATGGGTGAAATTCTTTTGGATATAGAAAACTGATTAAAGAATCAGCAAGAGCATAGCCTCCAAAAAAAATCGGCAAACCTAAAAATATAAAAATCTGTAGCTGTGTTTCCCATAACTGTTGCATTTTTTCCTTTGACTGATTAAAAGCTGTCGCGAGAGCAGGAAAAAAACTTTGGTAAACGAAAACCATGGGTAAAATAGAAAATGTAACAATACGATAAGCTGCGCTATACCATCCATTCTCTTTAATTTGTCCAAAAAAACCAAGCATGATTGAATCAATATTGTTGTAAATCGCCATCGAAACGATTCCCACAAGGGCAAGCGGACATGAGATCCGTAAGAACTTCGTCCATAACTTTTTGTCAAAATGTAACCGCAGTGGGGCAACATTTCTGTGAAAATATAACATTGTTGGTCCAAACGCCAACAGAACTCCTAAAAAATACGCCAAACTTAAACTCGTAACAGTCTGTAATTTATACAAAAGAAGAAATCCAAAACCAGTAATTGCAAGATTTTGTAGAAAATTGGGGAAAAACTCCAGTTGCATTTTCTGACGAGCTCGAAAAACTGCATAAAAAAAAGTCTGGAGATTGGCGATAAACATATAGCCACCCATGATAAGGACAGCTGATTGCACATTGCCGACTTTAGTAGAGACAAAAAATGAGGCTATGGAAAGTAACGCACCCACAAGGACAGAAATAAATACTTGTAGAGAAAACAAAGTAGCAGTATCTTGCTCATTGCGAACTTCTTTGGCAAATTCTCGAGTTAAAGCTTCCGATAAACCAAAATCAAAAAAAATGCCAAAAATAGCTACAAAAGAAGACACAAAAGCAAATTGGCCGAAACCAACATCACCCAAAACTTTTGCAGCATAAATAAACAAAGCAAATTTCAATAAATTTATCGAAAGCTCTGATAACCCCAGCCAAAATGTATTTTTGGCAATAGTTTGTTTTGTACCTGTGTTTCTGAAAAATATATCTTGAAGTGTTACAAAATTAAAATTTTTTATAAAATTCTTCATAGTTTTAATTTTTTTGAAAATCCACATCTTCTAGCTGTTTGTAAGAAAACAACACCTGACCTTCTTCTTGTTTCTCTAAGAAAGAAATCGAGTTCGTATCATCATGTATAGAATAAAAATATCTATACCCAAAAAGTTTCATATAATCATAGATGTCGTCCATTTTATATCCAAAATGTTTAGAGTAGTTAGATACTTCGGCAATAACGAAAGGATGTTGTTCTTTCAAGATTTGTTCGGCGCCCTTCAAAACAAAAAGTTCGGCGCCCTCTGTGTCAATTTTAATGAGTGCAACGCGAGATTTGCGCGATTCTTTATATAAATCATCAAGACTTACGCTTTTAATTTTACCATGCGAATCTTCTAAAAACCTACTACCTGAAGTCTGACGATAAAATGGTCTATGCATCCTGAAGGCGCCCTTGGAATTTTGACTTGCCACTTTATTTATTGCTGTTATATTTTCCACACCACGCATTGTTAAAATTTTAAATGCCAATGGATTGGGCTCAATCGCTATTACCCTGCCATCAATGCCGATTTTTTGGCTTCCTATATCACTTAAATAACCGCAATTCGCACCAATGTCAAAAAATATATCGTCAGGCTTAAGAAGTGACCAAATAGTCATAGCTGTGCCTAAATCGAAACATTTATTTTTTACCATATTGAGTTGATAGGGATCACTTGGATCAAATAACGCTTTAAAAATTATTTTGCTGTGTGATGAAACAAGAAGTTCAATCAGGCGATCTTTGTCTGAGATAAAAGAAAAAATCGGCGCATATAACAACCAACAACCTCTAAAATAAGGCAAAAATTTAAGCAACATTTCCAATGTCTTGTTTGGAAAATTTAGATTTATGGAGACTGAAAAATTAAAGTTCTTCATAGAATTTTTCATAGTCTTTAGCCATTTTACTCCATGTATTTGCGACCTTGAAAGCATTTTCGCCTAAAATATCTCGCTCCTTATCCGAGAGCTGTAAGAACTTTTTTATGGCTTCGCTTAATGAAAGGGCGTTTTCGGGCTCTGCAACAAATCCCATATTATATTTTTTCACCAACGGTCCCATTTCTGAAACATCAGAGACAATTGCAGGCACCTTGCAGACTGCTGCCTCTTTGAGTAATGGTCCACTCCCGCCCCGGTAAAGAGAAATATAAGGAAGGATAAGCGCATCACTGGCAAAGAAATAATCGTGCACATCTCTGTCTGAAATATAATCAAATTTCGTGATAACCTTATCTTTAATTCCATAATCATCAATCAATTTTAAAATATCTTCTTTTTTATAATCAAAAAGAGATCCTGCAAGTAAAAGCTTGAAATCTTTATCTTTTAATAATGACACCGCCTGTAAGAGATACTCTATCCCCTTATCCTTTCGCATCATTCCAAAAAAAAGAAAAAGTGTGACGCTATGGGATATGCCTATTTTCGCCCGGGCCGTAGCTTTATCCAGACAGATCTCTGGCGCATCTGCCCCATCATAGATAATGGCAATTGGGAAGCTGGGGGGTAGATCAAATTGTTTTCTAAATTCTCGCGCATGAAATTCTCCAAGCATATTGACTCCACAAATTTTTGAACCCAGAACTTTTTTTAAAATCCTTTTTTGAAACTCTTTATAAATCTTTATTATCCATGGTCCAGTAAATTCTTTAAAGGCAAAGTTGGGTGCATTAACCATCAGAATGATAGGTAAAGATTTTCCGTAAATCAAAAAAAGCAGAGAAGCAATACTGTATTCAGTATCAAATACTTGAACAATGTCAAAATTTTTTCCTTTAGCAAATCGCAAACCCGCTCGCAAAACAACAAAAGAGTTGCGTAAATAGGCCCAAGTATATAAAAAGGGATTCTTATTTTTTATTTCATCAAAAGTTTCAAAAGCATAGGCGTTCTTGCGCCATTCGATTATAGTGAACAATGCTTTTTCTTTAAGAAATTTTTCAGGATAAACTTTATTGGTAAACAAAGTAACCTCGTGACCAAGTTTTGCGAGACCTTGACATACATTTACCGTATAGATGCCATAGTGTCCTCTTTTATCGGCTGTTGGTTGTATAAGAATTATTTTCATTTCGAATTTTAGCTACTATCATCGTATGCCATCCAAGTTTTTCTTCAAGAAAATGGAAGAGTGATTTTGGCATCCATCTAAAATACCAAACATATTGATATTCATATTTGACATACTTCTGTATAGAATACGGGAAGATGTGATCTTTATAAATTTCTATTATTTTAAAATCTTGCATAAGTTTACGAACATCAGCAAAAGAATAAGTGTAAGAAATAGGTGAACCTATCTGCGCTTCAGAATACTTTGCCATTAATTCTTTTGCTCTCCAAAATTTCCCTTTGCCATATTTCACCAAAATCCAGAATGTCTTCCAACACCATTTTGAATATAACATAATCCTGACCTCGGTGAGAGAATTACAGTATTTTTTTATTTCTAAAATAATTTTTTCTGGATGTGGCGTATGGTGAATAACACCAAAAGAATAGACTAGATCATATTTTTCTATAGGCACAGATTTTGAAAGCTCTTCAGCGTTTGTATTGTAAAATTTAATGCTATTTGAAAATCCAAAAACCTCGGCTCTTGTTTTGGCAACTTTCAAACTTTCTTCTGAAAGTTCCACTGCAGTCACCTGTGCACCAGCGCGGGCAAAATTTATCGTATCAGTTCCAATACCACATCCTATTTCCAAAACTTTTTTCCCACGCCAACAGTCAAATTGCGCAAAAGCAGGTATATGTGGCTCAACAAAATATTTCCTCCATTCCACATCATCAAAATACTCCTTTGTGCCAAAAGATTTCGAAGAATGCCGAATATTGCATGGGCGATTATTCCAATAATTTTTTACATCTTCAACGGTTTTCATATAAATTCCCTCCTGGAGAGAGATAGCGAACTTTTTTATTTAACAGATTTTGATCAAGTATTCTCCAGCAGTCTATAATAGTGATACCGCTCTTCTTATACCCATGACACAGCTGACTAAATTCCTTTTCTGGAGAAGCGATAACCCAACAGATAGATTGATCAAGGCAATCCTTGGCCGACTTGGCATGATGAACCTTGTCAGCAAATAATTTTTTTACATTGCTCATGGCTAAATGATCATATACGCTGATCTTGATGTTGTTGTCATATTCTAAAATTTTTTGGATCAACTCAATAGCCGGTGATTCATCTATCACTCCAGTCTTAGGTTTGTAAGAAAGTCCGAGTATGGAGATGGAATCATGATTTTGCGATTTTAAAACCTCTAAAATCCGAGCAGTTAGATTTTCGGTTTGAAAAAAATGCACCTTATCTGTAGCCTCTGCCATAATAGCACGGAGACCCAAGCTTTTTGCGAAGGCCTGAAAAGCTCTATTGTCCCGAGGAAAACAAGGTCCGCCAAAAGTAAGCCCCGCTTTTAGGTAATGTGGCGAAATCCTTTTATCAGCGCCCAAAGCGCGAGTTATATCATCTACGTTTGCGCCTGGAATTCGCTCACAAATATTGCCCAGCATATTTGCATAACTTATCTTCATCGTTACAAAAGAGTTGAGCGCAATTTTCATAATCTCCGCGCTGACGATCGACATGCGAGCTATTTTAGGTTTATTGTCGCAAAGCTTTTTATAAATTTTCTCAAGTATCCCACCCGCCTTATTGTTGCTTTCTCCAATTAAAACAACATCGGGGTTGAGAATCCCATTAATTACATCTCCGAGAGCAATAAATTCAGGATTGTAACATACGGAAAATTCAATATTTAATTTTTTCCCAGACAATCTCTCAATAAGTGGGATAAGCGACTTTTCTATAGTCTCTGGAGAGACAGTAGAATTTACCACAAATAAGTGATGTCCTTTTTTATTTTTAAGAGCTAAAGCAAGCTTAAATAAGACATCTTTCAAAAATTCATCAGAAAAATTACCATCTTTTTTTGATGGTGTAGGCACAATGATATAAGTGATGTCAGTTTTTTCTATCAATTCCGTTGGTCGTGTTGTCGCATTTATATTTTTTTTCCACTTTCTGAGAAGCTCCTCAAGTCCAGGTTCAACAACTAATGATTTCCCTCCGTTTAAAAGGAGCGCCACTTCTTCATTGGCATCATATCCTAAAACTTTAAAACCTTTGGACGCAAGACATCCTGCAATGCAGGCGCCAAGTTTGCCAAGACCAACAACAGAAATTTTTTTAGAATTAATTTTTTTCATGATTAATTCTTTTTCTTGAAAGTCGGAATGGGAAGCATTTTGTGTTCATTAGAAGTATGAAATTTATTATATATTTTAATAATTTCATGTTGTCGATCAGTAAGATCGGCACCAGAAGTGTCTTTTGCAAGAAATTCCATAGCCCATTCTAGCTCTTCATAACTTGCCCCAATCTGATCCTCATCAGAACGATCGTCAAGCCAGAGACCATCGGTGGGACGCGCAGAAATAATGTCTGACGATACGCCAAGTTTCTTTGCCATTGCCCTGACTTCAGACTTTGTCAGATCGGCAATCGGGGCGATATCAACCCCGCCATCTCCATATTTTGTAAAAAATCCAACTCCGAAATCTTCAACCTTGTTTCCGGTGCCCACCACCAAACCTTTTTCCGAACCAGCAATTTGATACAAGGCAACCATTCGCAGTCTGGATTTTGAGTTAGCCACTGCGAGCGGAGTTTGATGACGAGAATCAAATAAAGATTTAAAATCTTGATAAACTTTGGTTAAATCTTTTTCAATGAACTCTACATTTTTATACTTTGACATAAGCCACTTTGCATGATCTTTGGCTCTTTGTAGCTGATCGCTTTTTTGCTCTATAGGTATAGAAACTACCTTGGTCGGAAGTCCAGTCATTGCGGAAAGTGTAGAGACAAGCGCTGAATCTATTCCTCCAGATATTCCTATAACCAAAGATTTTATACCATGTTTAGTCGCGTATTCTTTTATCCAATTCGATATTTCTTTTTCCATAATTAATTTCAATAATTTAAAATTATCTTACACTTTTCTAGTAACCTGTTTCTCAATCCATGTATATGTCTTTTTCATTCCCTCGACAAGTGGAACTGATGGAACCCATTTTAATTTTTCTTTTATCAACGCATTGTCAGAATTCCTGCCTCGCACACCGAGCGGTCCTTTGATGTGTTTGATCGAAAGCTTTTTGTTTGCAACACCCATAGCCATCTCAGCCAATTGATTAATCGTTACCATTTCATCCGATCCAATATTCACCGGTCCTGTAAAATCAGAATCCATCAAGCGCCTCACACCTTCCACGCATTCATCAATAAAAAGAAACGAGCGTGTTTGCTCCCCATCACCCCAAATTTCTATTTCACCTCCAGTTTTTGCTTCGGCAACTTTTCTACAAATGGCAGCAGGAGCTTTTTCCTTGCCACCCTGCCATGTGCCTTCAGGTCCAAAAATATTATGAAAACGAGCGACACGAACATTTAAACCATAATTTCTATTATAGGCAAGATACAAACGCTCACTAAAAAGTTTTTCCCAACCATATTCACTATCAGGCGCAGCTGGATAAGCTGAATCTTCAGAGCATTTTGGGTTATTTGGATCTTCTTGGTTGTATGCGGGATATATACAAGCTGATGAAGAATAAAATATTTTGCCAACTTTGTGCTTGTGCGCAAGGTCAACAATATTTAAATTAATAGATGCAGAATTATGCATCACATCTGCATCATGTTCTCCACTAAAAATATATCCAGCGCCACCCATATCGGCTGCTAATTGATAAACTTCGTCAAAAGCTTGATCTAACACCTTTCGACAAATTGTCTGATCCCGTAAATCACCAATGATAAACTCATCAGCAACGGTAGCGCTAAAATCTGGGTTCTTGAGATCAACACCCCGAACCCAATATCCTTCTTTTTTTAATCTTTTGACTAAGTGACTGCCGATAAATCCGCCAGCCCCACAAACCAATGCCTTTTTTTTATTTTTTTTATTCATTTAGATTATTAGTATACCATTTTACCAAACTTTTTACACTATCTATAATAATATGCAAAAAATTCAAAAGCAATGTATAATATGGCGCATGAAAAAAAATCAAGAAAAAAAGAAAATTATAGGTTTTACCTGCGGAGCATTTGATCTTACTCATGCCGGTCATTATTTGATGTTTAAGGAATGTAAACAAAACTGTGATTATCTAATAGTCGGCTTACAAATTGATCCTTCGGTGGATAGGCCAGAAAAAAATAAACCAGTTCAAACACTGAAAGAGCGCAAAATTCAACTTGAAGCATGTAAATATATCGATGAAATCATCGTATACAATACTGAAATCAGTCTTTATAATCTCTTAAAAAAACTAAAACCGGACTTTCGCATCATGGGAGTAGATTGGAAAGATAAATCTAATTACTCTAGAGATATGCTCCCAAATATAAAAGTCATTTATAATACAAGAGATCATAATTATTCCTCAAATAACTTAAGAAAGCGCATAATAAAAGCAGGCCTGAAAAATATTCCACACTAACAAATATTCATAAAATATTTTATTTTTTAATTCTATCAAGAAACGCCTGTCCAACATCGACAAGACCAAGTGTCATGCCAGTTTGAATAAAACCAATGGCTTTCTCTGTGTTTTTTCTAAATAACTCATTCTGGGCAATATTGTAATATACCCTTGGATTAAGCGGGCTAATATTGCGCGCTTCATCTAAAAAACTCCTAGCTCGATCAAGTAAAATTGGATCATGTTTAGAATCTATAATGAAAGCCAAATGAAGCAACATGCCAGCCTCATAGTTGGCGAAAAAATTACCGGAAGAATTATTAACATCTTTCTCCAGAAGTGAAACCGTAGAAATAATATTGTCTAATATTATTTTATTTTGTAATTCATTATTTATATTATTTGACTGCTTGCGCCAGTCATCAACTTTATTTAATACCTCGTTGGTATAACGCGCATCGTCACTAGCGCCACCCATGAGAGAAATAGAGGCCACATCTTCGATTTTTTGAACTTCTCCAGCCAGAGAAAAGCTCCGTAAATTCTGCCATTGCCGAGATTCTATTGAAGGCAGAACGACAAAAAGAATAAACAAAATAAAAAGAATAACGGAAAAAATATAACCAATAACTTTTCTTTTAAACATATTTTCCACTGGAATTAATATTTCTTTCTCTGGTTTTCTGATACTGAGACATCCCATAGCCAAACCTATACAAATAAAATACATAAAATACGCAGTCGGCGTATCAAATACAAAAAGATTTTGAATAAAGTAACCCAAAAGTGTTCCAGATAAAATAATAATCCACCTATCTTTTCCTCCATAATTTCCAGCAAATTTAATAAACACAAAACAAGTAAATCCCAAAAGTGTCAAATAAATCAACAATCCAGGAATGCCAGACGAGACAGCCATGTCATATATAACATTATGCGGATTGGTCACAGCTTGTTCATCGACATACCCGGTCTTTAATGCAATGGGGTCAAAATGTTGTTGATACACCGTTTGATAATTTTGAAACCCGAAACCAAGCAATGGTCTCTCCACAATGGCGCGTTCAGAGATATCCCAAAATAAAAACCTTGTAGCTTTTTTCATTTCCGTAAACCTTTGATGAATTGCTGACTCCGGTTGTAGTAATTTAAAATAACCAATTGACAAGCTAGCCATCAAAATAATAAAAAGAATGATCCCAATGATCTTGGTTGTCTTTTTGGATGAAACGACAAACCATAAAAAAATGCTGGAAAACGCCAAAACAACAACCCCAAGTTGC
Organism: uncultured Candidatus Saccharibacteria bacterium; assembly: GCA_964365245.1. Lineage (GTDB taxonomy): Bacteria > Patescibacteriota > Minisyncoccia > Phycocordibacterales > UBA9973 > UBA9973. The sequence continues at coordinate 14,712 of CAYIOX010000001.1, read as the reverse complement.
GCCCCCTGAGCGTCTCCACTTGCGAGGAGTGGTGAATGGAAAATATCAGACAAAGAAACAACCCCTCGCCAAAAATCTGCGTTAAAAAATATCGGACATAGAAGGATTACTAATATTCCCAAAACATTAAATAATTTCTTTTTCCACCCTTCCGCTGTGAATGTCAAATATCCCCCGAACCCAACTGCAAAAAGCAAGAAGGTCCCCGCAAATGATGAATTGCCCATTGTGGATCCCCAGCTAGAAAGTTCAAGAACTTTAGATTTAAAACCAAAGAGGGGAAAATATGAAATGAGGGCGACTATTACACCAGAAATAAACACTGTGGCAAGCAAGCGTGAAATAAAATTAAAATCCCTTCTGGTAAATTCAGAAACAAGGCAAGCTAACAATCCCAAAAAGATCAAAAAAACAATCCCAACAGACGAGAAGAAAGTCCCGAAAAAGGAAGAGTGGGGATCAACACCAAAAAAACCGGCAAGCGACATTATAAACAAAAAAGAAAATAAAATATAATGCAAGGATGTTACTTGGATATTTTCCCCCTTGTTTTTTATCATTCCCCAAACAAAAAAAATCGATGCAAAAAGCGTCCCCGCAATAATAAGCAAGGTTTTAGGAGTAATAAATAAAAACCAATGGCTAGTGGAAAAATAAAGTGGAACTAAAAAAATTGTCACATATATAACCCATTTAGAGAAAATAAATTGCCAGATATTATTTATCAATTGCTTCTTTGACATATTTTTATAATATAAATCATAGCATTTTCCAAGCAAACAAAAAACCGCCCTTTGGGCGGTTTTTTGGTGCTAGCTAGATATTCGACCATCTAGAAAAGCAAGCTTAGTTAAAAAACTTTAGTCAGCAACAGCCTTTGAAGGCGAAGCATACGAACCTGTGTTACCCATGTTAAAGGTGTAAACAGAATCACCTGTTGCAGTATCTGCATTACCCCATTCCAAGGCATAAAGAACAGCTTGAATTTCAGCATCTGGATTAACATCGCTTGATACTGAAAGAACAAACTCTACTGTATCACCTTGAGCAACCATATAAGTGTTAGTTCCAATCGTAACTTGGCTAGGATTTACAGCCTGTAGACCGCCAAGAGTGACATCAGTTGAAGATGCACCAGTGCCTGTTTTTATAACAAGAACACGGTTAGTTCCGGCAGGAGTAGAAGAAGTGCTACTTGATTCAGATATACCTTTATCAAGATACACATCCATGCCCATTGCTGTTACATTAAACCTGATCTTGAAATCACCACGAGCAGTATCAGCAGCGTTAGCATCAGTATCAAAAACCACCGCGTCACCACTGCTAGATCCAACTGGAGTAACAACCATACCTGTAGCCCAGAAAGACATTGTCTTGCCTGTTACAGAACCAGTTCTGTCTCCATTGACAACCGTATCGCTGTTTTCATCTTTGATGGTTGTGTTGGTAGCATTGAAGTTAGTGCTTGTAAGCGAAGCTAAGATAGAATCGCCATCAATGAAATCAGTTCCCTGTGTATCATTGATGTCGGCAAGAAGCTTAACCACAGCAGTTTCGCCGGCTGAAACCTTGAAATCACTCTTTAAATCAGTGAATTGAATCGTGCCCGTAACACCATCAGCGATTGTTGCGGCAGCAATAGAGCTGATTTCCTCTCCATTTACCACAAGCTTATATTCATTAACAATCATAGTAACATCTGCTCCAGTTGGAGTGATATCAAAAGTCAAAGTATCAATTTCGACATCAGTACCAGTAGGCTTCAAATCGACAGCCAAGAGCAAAACATCGTTAGTATTGGTAGTATCATCAACCTCCACAATTTTATCCATTGATGGGCTAGCTGTATTCTTTGAAATCTTTACATCAATATCTCCAGAAGTTGAAAGGTCTTCAAAGTCAGCTTCTCTTGCAGTTACATTTGTAGTATCAGTTGTGACAACTCCTTCAGCATCTGTAAATCTAGAACTCAAGATATCAATCGAGAAGTTCTCATCATCAATGTCACCCGAGTCAAAACTCGAGACAGCATCGAGAGCAATATAAAATCTAGCTTTTTCGCCAGCTTTTATGGTCGCATTACTTAGCGATACTGACTTAGCATAAATATCGCTTGTGCTGGTCTCAGTAAAATCAGAAGCATCAGCTGAGCCAACTTTTGTTGAACCCATAAAGATACCAACTGAATCTACATAGTCAGTAATTCTCTGTGAACTATCAGTGTCTGTCTGTTTGAGTTCAATCTTCAAAGAATTAATCTGAACATCTGATCCATTATCAGCTTCAATCTCAATTCCCAAAACTTTAACATCATTATCTCCAGCTTTAACTTTCTCACCTGAATAAGTAGACAAAGAAGAAACAGTAATATCTCCTGCGCCACCAGTTAGAGGACCTGTTGTTGAACATGAAGCGCCAGTTTGTGAATTAAACAACGCGCCTGCTGAACAACCTGGGGTTGCCGTTACTGTGCATGAAGCGCCAGTTTGTGAATTAAACAACGCGCCTGCTGAACAACCTGGGGTCGTGACAATTGACGTGCCACCATTCATTACGGCAGCTGTCATAGGACCAACAACACCGTCGGCTGTCAAGTTATTAGCTGTTTGGTAAGCTTGAACAGCAATTTTGGTCATAGGACCGAACTTGCCATCTGCTGTTGCTCCAACTATTGACTGAACACAAGCAACACTAGTACCTGTAGAACCTGCTCTTACTGTAGGCACAACTGTGCAATCAGCTGAAGCAGTAGTTGCAGAAACTGCCACTACGCCTACAAACATGATTGCGACAATCATAACTCCAAGAAGAAATTTTGATTTAAATAATTTACTCATAAATTTTTTCTAATTTTCTACGCTATTAATAAGTTTCGACAAAACTAAAAGCGTAATTTTTTTCTATCACTATTCTTTCTCCATCAATAAACTAATAATTGTTAATAATGAGATGGGTAAATAAATAATGAACAGATATAAACGAAACATTGAAAACAAAACAAGAAACTCTCATTTAATTTTCAATGGGCTATTTATTTTACCAAGCATCATTTGAGATTTTTTCGACGAAATCGCAAACAACAATCAAAGTAAATAAATATAATCTGCGAATGCAGAACACGTAAACACGTGATCTTGCAAACACAAATACATTATAATATATAGCTCTCAAATAGAGCAAGATATTATGTGGATAACTCGGTTTTAAGCGAATAAAACCCACAAGACCATGTTATCATATTTAAAATCAAATGCAACCTTTCTTTCCCCGACGGAAGAAGATTCGCTATGTGATATGTGAGGTAATCTATTTAATAAAATACCTAGTCCATCTCTTTTCCCCTGTTTTATTAAGGACACCATCTTTCGTCATAGATATCAATTCTCTTTGTAGTGTTTTTTCGCTAATGTTCCGTAAAGTCTCACCTTGCATTATTTCATCAGTTCTGATGTCCGTTATGGTAACACCGCCACCTCTTTTTCTTATAACATTAATTATTTCAAAACGTCTCTCTTTTTTCAATATATCAAAGCCTGCATGAAGGCTTTCTGTTTCATGCGAAGCAGGATTATTTTTATTCATCTTGGTAAAATTGTTATCGGACACAAAATGATGAGTTTTATCAGACAGAGCTTTTAATAGAGTGCTCCCCTTTTGGACACCAATTCTAGTATGTCCTTTAATATGATTACCATGTCCTTTAGAATTTTTCTTCCTCAGTGTTGAAGAGCGCTCGAAAGACGAGATGGTAGTTAAAAGATTGCCTCCCTCTTCTTCTCTATCAAGGAGAGATTGTTCAAATAAAAATTTCTCCAACCAAGCAGGTTTGATATTTATATATCCCTGCAAAGAACTCCTTAGTTCTAAAAACTCTTTTTTTAGAATATTGCAGTTCATTTCTGAAATAAAATTCATAGCCGAAGCTATGCTTAAAAAGGACACAATCTGATCAATCTTCCCCATGTCAAAACCCGCCTTTGGTAAAGTAGATGTGTCCGATATAATTTCCACACCCAATGTCCTTAACTTATGTCTAATTGGTTCTTCTTGATCTATTATGTCCGTTACCATATAAAGCGCAGTAATGAGTTTATTGGTTTTTGTAAAGGACAGACCCTTACTTTGATCCTCCCATTTATTAAGAGAAGGGTTCGATAAAGATGAATCAATGTCTTTGAGATTTTCATTCGTGTCTTTATTCATGGACAACATTTGTCCATTATATATAGGACAGAAAAAAATGCAACCACTAGAAACTCTTTCTTTTACTTCAAGAGAGTTTCACTGTGAATTACGAAACATAACTTTTTGAAGGGGTTTCGAGGCTGGCGAGCCGAGAATTTCAGGATTTTTTAAGCTTCAAAAAATACGTACCGGAAAAAAGTTCATGTTTCGTAATTCACGCTAAATTATGTTAAAATACCTGCATGGCAAAAAATGAAAAGAAAGATGAGAAAGAATATTCAGGATTAAAAGTTAATACAAAACATACGATCACAGCCATAGTCTTTTTTGTTTTGGCCTTGTTTTTTTTAATGTCTGCATTTGGCGCGACGGGAATGGCGGGCGAGTTTATTTATAAAAAACTTTACTATCTTTTGGGTATTGGCTACATTCTCTTGCCAGCTCTCCTCATCTTGCTCGGATTTTCATTCATAAAATCGCAAACCCCGAATATCGGATGGAGAAGCGTGATAAGCGCAACGATGTTTCTCCTCTCTGGATTGGGCTTGATAGATATCGCCTCTCTTAAACACAAAGGTGGACTTTTGGGAGAAATATTATCGACACCCCTCGTGTCGCTCTTTGACACATACGCAAGCATTATCTTTCTAGGCGCGATTTTGATAATTTCCATTCTAATAATATTTGACACAAAACCAAACCTCATGCCATTTTTCAAAAAACTTTGGAATATCATTTTGAGAAAAAAAGAACAACCAGTTTCTGTTCTAAGTGAAAATGAAACAAAAGAGGTGGAAAAATCTTTCCCAGGGGAAGAAGAAAAAGAAACCACCGGAGAAAAAATTAAAAAAGTTCTAGGCATAAAAGAAGAGGAAGAAGAACTGCCCATCAAAAAAAGACGAGGTGGATTAGTTTCCACTTATGTCCCTCCCCCACTCTCACTTTTGGAAGAAGACCAAGGTAAGCCAAACACCGGCGACATAAAAGCCAACGCCAATATTATAAAACGCACACTTCTCAACTTCGGCATCGAAGTGGAAATGGATGAAATAACTATCGGACCGACTGTCACGCGTTATGCTTTAAAACCAGCCGAGGGGATAAAACTTTCTCGTATAGTGGGATTGCAAAACGATCTAGCGCTGTCGCTCGCCGCGCATCCCATAAGGATAGAAGCGCCGATTCCGGGCAAATCTTTGGTCGGCATTGAAATTCCAAACAAGTCAAAATCGATAGTGGGACTTGCCACCCTCCTTTCTGATGAAAAATTCCAAAATTCTCCGAAACCTCTGACAACGGCTCTCGGTCGCAATATTTCCGGCAAAGCGATTTTTGGAAATCTAGCCAAGATGCCACACATCTTGGTCGCTGGCACGACTGGCTCTGGAAAATCAGTGACTATCCACTCCATGATCACTTCCCTTTTATACCGAAACGGACCAGATGATTTGAAACTTATACTGATAGATCCAAAACGCGTCGAGCTGACTCTCTATAACAATATTCCACACTTGCTCACTCCTGTGATAACTGAAGCAAAAAAAACAATTCTCGCTCTCAAGTGGGCGGCAAAGGAAATGGATCGTCGTTACGATATACTAGAAGCAGAGTCAGTCCGAGACATAGAGTCTTATCACACCAACATATTTGGCAAAAATCCTAAAAAAACCAAAACAAACAGCGAGGGAGTGGCGACAGAAGTCCTGGCAGATCGCTTGCCATATATTGTCATCGTGATAGACGAACTGGCAGACATAATGAGCTCTTATCCGAGAGAACTCGAATCAGCCATTGTTCGCTTAGCTCAGATGTCTAGAGCCGTTGGCATACACTTGATACTTTCCACTCAGCGTCCGGAGGTAAATGTCATCACAGGTTTAATCAAAGCCAACATCCCTGCCCGTGTCGCCCTAAAAGTGTCTTCCCAAATAGACTCGCGCACCATTCTCGACGCTGGCGGAGCGGAAAAACTTTTAGGCGCTGGCGATATGCTCTATTCTTCGGGCGATGCTCAACCAGAACGTTTGCAAAGCGCCTTTATCTCGGAGACTGAAGTAAAAAAGGTGGTGAGCTATTTAGCAGACGCGTATAAAGATGAAATATCCGCAGAGATAACTCTGACATCCGGCTCTATATCGGCTGATAAAAGCATTTTTGAGAGCACCCTTGAAGATGAAGAAACAGACGAAGATGACGACGAATTATACGAAGACGCTAGAGCTTGCGTAATAGAAGCTGGCAAGGCGTCCACTTCTTACTTGCAACGAAAATTGAAATTAGGATACGCCAGAGCGGCGCGATTGATGGACAAACTAGAAGAAAAAGGAGTGATCGGTCCAGGAGACGGCGCAAAACCAAGAGAAGTGTTGGAAAAACTGAATCGTGATGAAAATGGAGAGAATGTAATATGAATACCAACATCAAAAAAATATTACAAATAACTTGTCTGTCCACTTTTATCCTGTTCATTGTCATTTATGCCCTTTGGGGTTCTCAAGATTTGATCTTTGGGGTAAAAATAAAAAATGTAAACATAATAAATGGGACAAAATTTGCAAACAATATTATTGAAATAAAAGGAAATGCGGAAAAGGCGACAAATCTGACTTTGAACGGTCGAGAAATTTCAATAAATGAAAACGGGGATTTTAATGAGACCATAGCTATTTTGGCAGGATATAATATTATAAACATAACGGCCAAAGACAAATTTGGATATATTGATGAGAAAAATTATAAGTTAATGTATTAGGAAATACGAAGTCTATGATAAACAAGAAAAAAGAAAAAAAGGAAGATCAGCATCAAAGCAAGACTATAGGAACAGCGATATTAGAAGACACATTGAAAGCCATCCAAAATAAATTTGGAGAAGGATCGATAATGAAATTCGGCGACTCTCCAAAAGTGGATATCAACGTGATTCCAACTGGCTCCATCGGTCTTGATATGGCTCTCGGTGTCGGCGGAATACCGCGTGGCAGAATTATTGAAATATTTGGACCTGAGTCCTCGGGCAAGACGACATTGTCGCTCCATATAGTAGCAGAGGCACAAAGATTGGGGGGTGTTTGTGCATACATAGACGCCGAACACGCCATGGATCCAGAATACACCAAGAAACTCGGAGTCAACATAAACAATCTGCTCATTTCCCAACCGGACAATGGTGAACAAGCTCTGGAAATAGTAGAATCACTCGTGCGAACAGGCAAGATCGATGTGATCGTCGTCGACTCTGTCGCCGCTCTCACCCCCAAGGACGAAATCGAAGGCGACATGGGCGCATATCATGTAGGCAAGCAAGCCAGACTCATGTCTCAAGCACTTCGCAAGCTAACCGCCATCGTCGCCAAATCCAAAACCGTGGTCATCTTCATCAATCAAATCAGAATGCAAATAGGTGTAATGTTCGGCAATCCAGAAACCACCCCAGGAGGAAAAGCATTGAAGTTCTACACTTCCGTCAGACTTGATATCCGCAAAATCGCTCAAATAAAAAAAGGAGAAGAAATAGTAGGTTCACGCACACGTGTAAAAATAGTGAAGAACAAAGTCGCCGCTCCATTC
>CAYIOX010000001.1:0-6944 GCA_964365245.1 uncultured Candidatus Saccharibacteria bacterium | reverse complement strand
AACAAACAGAATTTGATATTATTTACAATGAAGGCATTTCCAAAGAAGGTGAGATCATGGCGCTTGGGGAAAAATTTAAAATTATAGAAAAAACTGGAAATTCATATTTCTACGTGCCCGCTGAAGCAAGTGCGAAAGCGGGCGAGAAAGAATCCTCCTCCGCCAAAGCTACGGCGGACAAAGTAAAACTCGGCGTTGGTTATGATGCCACCCGCACATTCCTAAAAGAGAATGAAAAAATATCACATCAAATCCTAAAAGAAATTACGAAAAAGTTTGAGGAAGAAGTCTAAAGGCTTTAAAATGTAACTTTTGAAGGGGTTTCGAGGCTGACGAGCCGAGAACTTCAGGATTTTTTAAGCTTCAAAAAATCCGTACCGTAAAAAGTTCACATTTTAAAGCCTTCTAAACTCTTTCCACATATTCTCCAGTCTCAGTGTTGATACTTACGACGTCGCCTTCGGCAACAAACATCGGAACGTTGAGAGTCGTTCCATTTTCAAGAGTTATGACCTTCATTCCCCCTTTTGACGTGTCTCCACGCACCGCCGGAGGAGCTTCTTTTACTTTAAAATTCATTTTAATAGGAAGAGTGACTTTTATAATTTGTTCAATTTCGTCTTCATTTTCCCAAACCACAGCTTCCACATCACTGTTTTGTTTTAAAAATTTTGCTGGCTCGCCAATAAGAGCAAGGTCGAGTTTGAATCTTTTACTCTTGTCTTCTTTGTCGCAAAACCAATATTCGCCCTTGTTGTGATATAGAAAAGTAATGGGTCGTTTCATAATATCTGCTTCATCGGCTGATTCAGACACATGAAAAGTGGCATTGATGGTTTTGCCTGAAATTAAAGTTTTTAGTTTTACCTGATTTTGAGGTTTTCTCTGTTGAGTTCTCGCCACATGAGACTCGATGACCTCGCATGGTTCGCCATCGTAGATAATTATTTTCTTCTCACGAATTTCGTTGTATTCTAGCTTTGACATGACAGGAATGAGAAAGTTTATTTGACAACAAAGGGAAGCAAGCCTAAAAATCTCGCGTGCTTTATGGCAGAAGCCAATTGGCGTTGATTCTTGGCAGTCACGCCAGTGCGCTTATGGCTTATGATTTTGCCATTGGGATTAAGAAATTTCTTTAGAATTTCAACATCCTTATAATCTATATATTTTATATTGTTGGCTGAAAAATAATCTTGTTTCATTGTTTTTATAATTTATAATTAAAATGGTATGTCTTCGGGATTAATATTTTCTTCTGGGTATTCTATCGAATCAGCTTCTCCGACCTGCTTGTCGGAGTCCGACTTAGGTCGGACTTCTTGTCCCCCACCAGCACTTCCAGCCCCTCCTCCGTTCTTAGATCCAAATTGCACCCGATCGGCGATAATTTCTGTTCTATATTTTTTTTCTCCGGTTGTTTTGTCATCCCAACTGCGCGTTTCAATGCGACCTTCGATCATCACTTGCTGACCTTTTTTTAAATATTGAGCTGAAGTCTCAGCTTGCCTGCCCCAAACCACGATATTATGATAACTGGTTGATTCTTGCTTGGCGCCATTCTTGTCTTTCCAAACTCTGTTTGTCGCTACTCCAAATTTACAAACTTTTTGCCCAGAAGGTATCGTATTTAGTTCTGGATCTCGAGTCAGATTGCCCACAATCATCGCTTTATTTAAATACATGGTTTTTTATTTTTATTTTATAAACTTTTTAATTATACGGCAATCATCGCGTCTATTTCTTTATCTATTTCTTCTTTATTAATCAGAACAGCTGTTTCATTTTCAATATTTTTTGTTTTAGGTTTTCTATATGTTTCTCTGCGCACAAATCTCTTTGTGGCAATAGTATTTTCTTTCACGGTTTTTAATATCAAAAATCTAATAAAACTGGAATCAAGATCAAGGCGCTTTTTAAACTCCAAAACTTTTTGAGAACTCATAGTAAATTTAACCCAGCCAAAATAAGCCTTGTTGAATTTATTACGCACGTTAGATACAACTTTTTGCATAGAATACGCAAGGTTGATCATTTTTGGCATATCATCGGCTATGACCTCTCCGCCCAAAGACATCACAAATTCTTTTAGATTGCCATAATTAACCGACACATCTTCTTCCTTGATGGTGGGAATCAAAAGATAACCAAGTTCGTAAACCTGTGAATTTGCATCTTCACTAATCTCATTTATATCTTTAATTTCTATCTCTGACATGGACTCTATAGTAGCAAAAAGGTCTTAAAAAGTAAACCCCGCCCTTTATATTCCAAATACCCGCTTTGCATTGATGACAATAGCTTTGGCGACATCTTCTTCCGACAGATTTTTTATCTCGGCAATTTTCTTGACAATTTCTTTCACATGGGACGGCTCATTGCGCTCTCCGCGATAAGGCGTTGGCGCCATATATGGAGAATCAGTGTCAGTTAAAATCATGTCAAGTGAAATGTCTTTGATAATTCCTTCATAGTCACAACCTTTTCTATTTTTTCTAGGAGGATAAGTTATAGCGCCAGTAAAAGAAATCAAAAAACCAAGCGACATGAAACTTTTGGCATTTTCCAAACTGCCTTCAAAAAAATGAACTACGCCTTTTACTTTTGCATATTTTTTAAGGAGCTCTATTGTATCCGCATAAGCATCTAAATTCCCCTCTTGAGGGGTGACTTTTAAGTCAGGATGGACTTTTTCTGGATTGTTACGAATATGCAACATCAACGGCTTGTTAAATTCATTTGCAAGTTCTATCTGACTAATAAAAGCTTCTTTTTGTTTTGATATTGATTCTTCATCGCAACGATAATAATCCAAACCGCATTCTCCTATTCCCACCACCTTTGAATTTTTAAAAAGTTCGCCATATAATTCTTTGTCGAAAACTTCTCCTCGCGAAGTAAACTCCTTGCCACCTTTGCCCAACTCTTCTTCATCATGATAAGAAGCCCCTGTATGTATCGGATGAAGTCCCACAATAGCGTATACGCCTTCTTTATACTTGTCCGCTATTTCTATCGCCTTTTTTGAAGTATCTAGTTGCGTGCCGACATTTATCAGCCAAGTGCTATTTCCCAGCGCGCGATTTATAACATCGTCTCTGTCTTCATTAAAAGCTTCAAAATTAATATGGCAATGGATGTCTATGTATTTTGGTTGCATAATTTTTACTCCCCTCCTCCATAAGGAGGGAAATTTCTAATCCTTCCTTAAAAACAACGGCTTTTCTGGTTTTTTGTTTTCCTTGATCAATCTTTGCATCTCACGTGATGTTTCCGGAAGAAAGGGTTCTAAACTCAAAGCAACACCATATAAATGAACGAGAAGGTATAAAACGTCTTTTTCTGCGTCTTCTTTATTTATTTTTATTTTTTTAAACGGTTCATTTTTTTGTATATACTCGTCTAAGTGTTTAATATTTAACCAGATATTATTCATAAAATCATGTATTTCAAAATTTTCTAAAACGGAAACAGGATGAGTATAATATTTCATTTTTAAATCATTTTCTGAAAGTTTTATTTTATAGGTGACGGCCATAGTCATAACACGAGAAACCAAATTCCCTAATCCGTTAGCAAGTCCGGAATTGTAGGCCTCTTTGAATCGCTCCATGGTAAATGGACTATCCTCAAAAGAAGAAATTTCACGCAAGAGAAAATAACGCAATGCATCCGTGCCATACTCTTTCACAATCTCGCTTGGATTAACAATATTGCCAAGAGACTTAGACATCTTTATACCCCCTTCACCAGTTACGAACCCATGATAAACGATAGTATCTGTCGCCGGCAGTCCCGCAGACATGAGCATCCCCTGCCACATTACTGATTGAAATTTAACCATATCTTTACCGGCAGTTTGAACTGTCTCTCCATCTTGCCAAAATTTTTCAAAGACTCCTTTACTGTTCGGCCATCCTAAAGTAGAAATATAATTTATAAAGGCGCCAAACCAAACATACATCACCTGTTTGTCATCTCCCGGTATCAATATGCCCCAAGAAAAACGTTTTTTATCGCGAGAGATGGAAAAATCTTCCATGCCATTTTCCACAAAATCAACCGCTTCTTTCCTCCTCCATTCCGGGAAAATGGATTTCTCTTTCAAAAGATACTCTAAAAGTTGTTTTTTATAATTTGTTAATCGAAAAAAATAGTTCTCTTCTTCAACCATTTCAGGTTTCTTTTTTGGATGAAGCGAACAAAAACCGTCCATCAGATCTTTTTCTGTAATAAATTTTTCACAACCAACACAATAAAGTCCTCGGTATTTTTTCTTATAAATATCGCCTCTTTTTTCGCATAAACCCCAAAATTCTTGAGAAGCTTTTATGTGACCCTCGCTGGTAGTCCTTATGAAATTATCAAACGATAAATTTAAAACACCTTTGAGCTCTATAAATTTATTTGCATAGTAATCAACATAATCTTTCACATTTTTATCCTCTTTTTGACTTGCTTCCCAAATCTTCTGACCATATTCGTCCGTGCCCGTGCTAAAGAAAACATCTTTGCCTAAAAGACGTTGATATCTGGCAATCGCGTCTGATTGCACGAGCTCAAGGGCAAAACCAATATGAGGCTCTGCATTTACATAAGGAATTGTTGTGGTAATGTAAAAGCTATTTTTCGTCATTATTTATTACTATTTCTAGATAAACTTTTTTTCTTTTCAATATCGCTCAAAAATTCCATAACAATCACCGCCACTGGAATAGCCAGCACTCCTCCCCATATTCCACCCAATTCAAAACCAATTAAGACAGACAAGATTATCACGATAGGCGAAAGACCAACTATTTTTTTAATAATAAGAGGAGCGAAAAGAAAAACTTCAAATTGGTGAATGATCAAATAAGCGCCAGCCACCATAAGGGCGCTAGAAATTCCATCTGAAAGATAAGAAAAAGCAAAAGCTGGAACCAGAGCAACCCAGATACCATAAGGAACCATTTCCATTATCCCCGCAATAATGGCCAAAAGAAGAGCGTAATCTGTGCCTAAAAGGGATAAAATCAAATAAATAAGAATCGCTACAACTATCGCCAAAATCATCTGTCCCTTTATCCATAAGGCAATTTTGCGACGAGAACGCTCCCAGAGATCTACCACATAATCTTCATGTTGAATTGGAAAAATAAGTCGAAGAAAGTTTTCTATTCCTTTTTCTTGAATGGAAAGATAAAAAGAAATAAGAATAATCAATATGAAGTTGAAAACGCTACCAAAAGCAACCGCAAGTATGCCAAAAAATCCCCCAGAAAGATTTAACACAAAAGCCTTGGATACTGAAAATAGCGTGGTAATTGAAAAATGAGTTCCGAGAGAATTGACTATATCCTTCGCGCCAGAGAATGCTTCGTTCTGAAAAAAATTCAAAAAAGACACATTTGGAACATAAGTCGAAATAAAATTGGAAAAATTGTAAATTTCTGTTATGAGTAATGGAGCAAAAAGATAAAAGATTCCCCCCATAACAAAAAGCGACACAATATACAAGATCACAATTCCAAAGACTCTGTTAATCCCCACTTTACTAAAATGAGGGACCGAGGACTCCACGAAAGAAGCAAGCACGATGGAGGTAAGAACAACAAGAGCCAAATCTCGCAAGAACCATAACAAAAAAACACAAAGGAGCACGAGAACCGCTCGAACCATTGTGTCTGTAGTTATAGAAATAGAAGAAGTGGTGTTTCTTTCAAACATAGAAATATAATACCACAGAAACATTCATAGAAAAAGCGTTCAGAATTTAAGTGCTTTTAAAAAACGAGCGCGATTCTTGAATGGTCCAATGAGCGCCAAATTAAGGTTTTTATTTGTAAAAATGTCTTTAGCGAGAATTTGAATTTGATTTGCGGTAACTTTGCGTATCTCTTTCGCTTTTTTATCCGCTTCACGAATTTCATGCTTCAAAAGTTCTTGTCCGCCATAAAAATTTGCGATATCATCGCTTGATTCTAAAGATAGTTTCATGTTGCCTATCAAACATTCTTTTACTTTACTCAATTCTTCATCAGAAACTTTATCATCTTTTAATTTTTTACATTCTCCTAGAACCGCTTTTAACACTTCATCAATTCTTTTATTATCCACCCCAGCTGAAATTTGTAAGAATCCATGATCAGTAAAGGCGTCATTGTATGCGCGCACATAATATCCGACCCCCATTTCCTCGCGAAGTTTTTGAAAAAGTCGCGAACTCATTCCCCCACCCAAAACACCACCCAAAACAGAAAGAATGGCATTTTTTTTATTAAACAAATCATAAGTCCGCAATCCCACGACAAAATGCGTCTGGTCTGTTTCTTTAAATTTAATCAATACATTCGGGGTTGTCTGAGCTTCTTTTACTTTAACTTTTGGCGCTTTTTTATTAGGTTCTAAATGTCCAAAAATTTTATTTACTTCTTTCTCAATTTCCCTTTCATTTACCTGCCCAGCGACCACCAATACAGTTGCTTCTGGGACATAGTGCCGAGCTTTATATCTCACAAAATCCTCAATTTTCATATTTAAAATATTTTTTTTCTCTCCAGCGATATTCCAACCGGCTGGTTGATCACCATAGAGCAGTTTCATCATCAAGTCTTGCACGTGTCTGTTTGGCATATCCTCATACATATTTATCTCCTCGATAATCACGCCTTTTTCTTTTTCCATTTCAGTAGAAGGAAAAGTGGAATTGAGATATATGTCCGAAACAATATCAAGAATTTGTTTGAAATGTTTAGCGTCAGATTTTGCATAGTAGCCTGTGTATTCTTGGGCTGTAAAAGCGTTATACTGGCTCCCCAGACTATCAAGTTCTTTAGATATATCTATAGCTTTAGGGCGTTTAATTGTGCCCTTGAAACACATATGTTCCAAAAAATGCGAAATGCCATTCACATCTTTCGTTTCATACTTAGAACCTGCCTCCACCAACACCAAAACCGTCC